>JAGWVO010000080.1 GCA_018970845.1 Planctomycetota bacterium | reverse complement strand
AAGCCCCCCGTCTGCTCGGCCTGCACATCGGCGGCACCCGGAACCTTGTTGATGGCGGCGACGATCTCCTCCCCCAGTTCCCGCAGGCGCGCCAGGTCATCGCCGTAAAGGCTGATGCCCACATCCGAGCGCACCCCGGCCACCAGTTCCGCCACCCTCAGCTCAATCGGCTGGGAGAAGCTGTAGATGTTCCCGGGAACCTGCTCGCCCAGCAGGCGCTCCATCTCCTCGACGAGTTCCTGCTTGGTTCCATACCGCCAGGTCGACGGGTCCTTGAGGGTGATCATCAGGTCGGAAAGGTTGATCGTCATCGGGTCGTTGGCGATCTCCGGCCGGCCGCTCTTGCAGATGACGGACTTCACCTCGGGCATGGTGAGAAGCACCTTTTCCATCCGTGTCGTCATTTCCACGGTGGTTTCAAGCGACACGCTCGGCAGCCGGGCCGCCTGCACGGCGATGGAGCCCTCGTCGAGCTTGGGGATGAACTCGGCGCCCAGGCCCATGGCCAGCCCGATGCTCGCGACGAACGAGAAGACGGTGATGGCCATCACGGTGGCCGGCCGGCGCACCACCCAGCCCAATAGCGGCTCGTACACCAGCTTGGCCCACCGAACCAGGAACGGCTCGTTCTCGCTGACCGACCTCAGGTAGATCGACGCGAGCGTGGGCATCAGCAGCAGCGCCAGCAGCAGCGAGGTAATGAGGGCCAGGATCACCGTCATCGCCATGGGACGGAACATCTTCCCCTCGAGGCCGCGCAGCGACAGGATCGGCAGGTAAACGAGCAGGATGATGCCCACGCCGAACACCACCGGCCGGGCCATCTCGACGCATGCCTCGCGCACCAGCGAGACCGGAACCTTGTCCACCTTGTGGTGGTGCCGGTGCTCGGCGACCCGGCGAACCACATTCTCGATGAGCACGACCGACCCGTCGACGATGAGGCCGAAGTCGATGGCTCCGAGGCTCATCAGGTTGCCCGAGATATTGGCGTACACCATGCCCACGAACGCCCCGAGCATCGACAGCGGCACGGCCAGGGCGACGATGAGACCGGCGCGAAAGCTGCCGAGCATGATCAGCAGCACGATGATGACGAGCGCCCCGCCCTCGAGCAGGTTGCGAGTGAGCGTGTCGATGGTCTTCTTCACAAGCTCGGTGCGGTCGTAGAAAGTGTCGATCATCATGCCGGGCGGCAGGGTCTTGGCGACATCGGCGATCTTGTCCTTCACGCGCTCGACCACGGCGCGGGAGTTCTCGCCCGCCAGCAGCATGACCACGCCGACCACCCCCTCCCCCCGGCCGTCGCGGGTGACGGCGCCCTGGCGGATGACGGGCGCGAAGCGGATATCGGCGACCTGCCTCAGGAAAATCGGCGTGCCGTCGCCGCGGGTCTCGACGACGATCCTTTCGAGGTCCTCGAGCGACCTCACGAGTCCCTCGCCCCGGACGATGCGCTGCTCCTGCGAGTGCAGGATGAGATAGCCGCCCCCGGCGTTGCCGTTGTTGTCGCGCAGGGCGTTCATCACCTGGTTGATGGAGACGCGCAGGTCGAGCATGCGGTCGGGATCGATCTGCACCTCGTAGGCGCGCAAGGCCCCGCCATTGGTGTTCACCTCGATGACACCCGGCACGCTGCGCAACTGGAAGGCGATGTTCCAGTCGAGCTCCTCGCGCAGTTCCATGAGGGTGTGGTTGAATCCCGGCTTCGAGCGAACCTCGAACTGGTAGATCTCGCCCAGGCCGGTGGCGATTGGTCCCATGCGGGGCGAGGGAATCTCGGGCGGGATTTTCTCGCGGGCGTCGAGCAGGCGTTCGCCGATCTGCTGGCGGGCCCAGAAGATGTCCGTCCCCTCCTCGAAGACGACGGTGACCACCGAGAGGCCGAACTGCGAGACGGAGCGGATCTCCTCGACCTTGGGAATGCCGCTGAGCGAGTTTTCCACGGGGAAGGTGATGAACTGCTCGGTTTCCTCGGCGGCCAGGGCGGGCGCCGTGGTCATGATCTGAACCTGGACATTGGTGACATCGGGCACCGCGTCGATGGGCAGGCGGATGAGCGCCACCCCGCCGAAGACAACCAGCAGCACCAGGAGCATGAGCACCAGGAACCGGTTGTCCAGCGCCCAATTGATCAGCCGTGCGCCCATGCGTGGAGGCCCCGCGGGAATGAGGCCGGGATCATTCCCCGGCGATCAGTTCCTTCATGAGTTCTGACTTGAGGATGAAACCGCCCCTGGCCACCACCCGCTGGCCCGCCGCCAGCCCCGCGGCGACGATGACTCTTCCATCGGACTCGGCCCCCAGGCGCACGGGCATCCGCCGGAACCGTTCGCCCTCCTCGTGCAGGAACACGAACGGTTCTGCGCCCTCGCGCTGGACCGCCTCGAGCGGAATCGAGACGGCGTTGGGCACGGTTCTCGTCAGTTCCACCTCGATGAACGATCCCGCCTTGAGCCTGCCCGAGGGATTGTCGACATTTCCCCTGACCGTCACGGTTCGGGTCGCCGGATCGACGGCCCCGGCCACGGAAAAAACGGAAGCCTCGCCCGACATTTCCGGCTGGCCCGGCAAACGGTACCTCACCTTGCTGCCCGCGAGGTTTCCCACCAGCGCCAGGTCGGTCTCGTAAACATCTGCCGTGAGCCAAAGCTTGGAGTAATCGGCGATCTGGAAAAGCTGAATCATTGGCCCGACCCGCTCGGCCGTGACGGCATGCTGCTCCACGATGCTGCCGCCCAGCGGTGCGCGCACCGCGTGAAGCGAGACCGCGGCGCCCTCGCGGATCGGGTCCATGCGGTCCACCTCCTCAGGCTGGTAGCCGAACATCAGCAACTGCGCCCGGGCCAGCGCCTGGGCCGTTAGGGCCTCGCGCAGCTTTTGTTCCACGGCGCGGATCTGCAGGTTGCCCTGGTTGCGGGTCTCCTCGCACAGGGCCCTGTAGGCCGACTCGGCGGTTTCGTATTCAGCCCTTGAGCGGATGATGGTGGCCTCGGAAACCGCCCCCACCGACTCCGGGCGGGTGATCGATTCGTACTGGGCCTTGGCCTGCAGGCGCTTGCTGTAGGCGCCCATCAATTGCTGGCGCATGTCGCCGATGGGCCTGTCGCGGAACAGTTGCTCGATTTCCGGCACCGGCCTGCCCGCCAGCATGGCGTCCACCATCAATAGCGCGTTTTCGGTGCTTTGACGGGTGCGGTCGTACTGGCCCTGGGCGAACTCGAGGCCCAGGCGCACCTTCACCAATTCCAGCTTGGCCTGGCCCACCTCGCGGCAGTCGAGGACGGCCAGCACTTCCCCGGTGGCCACCTTCTGGCCGAGACGCGCGCGAACCTCGCGGATGATCCCATCCACCACGGGGGAGAGGTGCGCCACGCGCGACTCATCCACCGCGAGCCTGCCGGGGCGCCAGTGGCGTTCCACGAACGGCGCGGCCTTGGTCTCCTCAAGGGCGATGCCGCTGGCCTCCCACCGTTCCTTGGGGAAGTTGACCGTGTCCTTGCGGGTTTCGGTTTCCTTGGCGGCTTCCTCTCCGGAACTTTCGGGCGAATGGCCATGGAAAAAGAGCCAGTACAAAACGGCAAGGCCCGCCGGCGCCCCCAGCAGCCACGAGGCGATGGTGGTCCAGCGTATGGAGCTCTCCTTGGGCGGGGCCATGGGTTTTTGGTCTCCAAAACGGGCCATGAGATCAATCTAATGCATGATTTACGGAGTCGTATGTCAGTTTCCTGAATTTTCCGTTGGCCATGCCGCCTTGACACCGGAACAACCAAATTCTGACCATGACATGACTATTCGTGTTGGCAAGGAGGCCGGACATGGCGGGTGTTTGCGCATTGTTGGCGTTGACTTGGGGGGCTTGCGCCCAGGCGGAGGCGGCGAAGCCCGGCCCGCTTGAAGGCTCCTGGGAAATCATCTCGATTGTCGATAACGGCGAGGTGCTTCCCGCCCGTGTCGTCTTCGAGAAGTTCACCGAGGACGGGCGGATCACCATCAACGGCAACACCGTGCGGTGCAAGCATCCGGTGCGCAAGGACATCCAGCAGATGGCCTGCGTCGTGGATCCGTCGAAGACGCCGCCCGCCATCGACCTCGCCGGCGCCGAGAATGTCAACAGCAAGGGCATCTACAGCCTGCAGGGCGACATGCTGACCTTCTGTTTTGGCAGTCCCGATGTGCTGACCCGCCCGGACAGGTTTTCGGCCCCCGTTGGAAGCCGCAAGCTTCTCATCGTGATGCACCGGGTTCCGACCACCGAGCCACCCGCCCCGCCCGTGCTGGTGCAGCCCGCCGTGGTCGTGGCGCCGATTCCGGCCCGCCAGCCGCCGCCGCCGGTGCCAGTCGCACCTTCGGCCGTGCCTGTGGCGGCACCGGTGATCACCAAGGACAAGGTGATCGGAACCTGGGGCCACCAGGATGAGCACAAGATCTCGTACAACACCTTCAATCCCGATGGCACCTTCACCGGCCTTGTGACCTACAAGAACGGCTTCCAGAAAATCTTCCATGTCGAGGAGCGCCGAAGCGGCACCTGGAACCTCGCCGAAGGCGTGGTCACCCTTCGCTACACCGGCAGCACCGACAAGAAAGACATCGGGCAGGTATTCTCCATGCGGGTGCAGCGCATGAGCGATACCGACATGGTCTATCGCGACGCGCAGGGCATGGAACACATCGAATGGCGCGTTCGCTGACGCGGGCATGTCATTGATTAACAGCGGGGCTGCCGGTGATTGGCCGGGAGCCCCGCTTCATAAGATTGGCCCGTTCATGAAAATGGGTATGGCAGCCCCGTAAAACCCGAAGTTTCTTGCAACTTCTGCCGAAAATCGGATAATTGATTTCTTATCTGTTTTCATAATCATTCAGGATGTACTTCCATGAGCGATTACCCAAAGACCCGTCAGGCGTTCACGCTCATTGAGCTGCTTGTCGTGATCGCCATCATCGCCGTTCTCATTGGATTGCTTGTCCCGGCCGTGCAGAAGGTCAGGGAAGCCGCCAACCGCATGAGCTGCACCAACAACATGAAGCAGATCGGGATCGCCTCCCACGCCCACCATGACGCCTTGGGCCACTTCCCGCCCGGCGTGTGGGCGCCGCCAACCGCCTTTGTCGGGGCCGTGCCTAGTGACAATTGGATCTGGCGCGACCCCAACAGCTCATGCTGCCCGTGGGGCGCGTTCAGCTGGTCGGCCCGTATCCTTCCCTATGTGGAAGGAGACAGCTTGTACAAAAGCATGAACTTTGATGTTCCGGCCTTCGCCCAGAATGTGCCGGAGGACACGGGCTGGGGATCAGCGGGGGGCGACCGCGGGCCCGGGCAGCCGACGGTTCCGAATTTCACCGGGGTGCCCGCAGGCCTTGCCGGCCAGCCGAATCCCAACAAGGCCGCGGCGATTGCCATGCCCAAGATGTTTGTTTGCCCTTCCGCCCCGCGCGGCCGTCTGGGCTTCGCCAACACGATGAAGGATTACGCCATGGTCTACGACTCAGGATTGGCGAACTTCAGCGAACGCTGCTGCCCCGAGCGCAACCAGGGGGGCGGCCAGTTCGCCGGCATGGGTTGGGTCAACAGCAGGGTGAAGATGGCGGAAGTCACCGACGGCACCAGCAACACCATGCATTACACCGAAAAGGCCAACTGGGCCAACCAAAGCTGGTGCTTTGATGGCAGCGGTTGCAACCAGTTCTTCTGGGTCCATCACCAGTCGCAAGGGCTGGTCACGGCTTCGCAACCGCCCAACTGGGCCCAGAAGGGCAACAGCCGCGCCCCCACCGGGAGCCATTCCAACGGCCTGATCGTGTCGTTTGTGGATGGTCACATCCAATTCGTGCCCAACAGTGTTTCCATGACCGCCTGGATGGCGATGGGCACCCGCAACGGCGGCGAGGTCGTCAACCTGCCGTGACATGAATGCGGGTCGCGCCACCGCGCGCGGCGACAGGTCCGCATGATTGGCCACCAATGAGACTCCCACAACCAATCGAGGCACATCATGTTTCGTCACCCAAGGCGATTTTTCCTTTTATCGTTGTGCCTTCTGCTGGCCGGATGCGGCGGCTCTGGCATCGTCACGGTTTCTGGCACGCTGACTTACAAGGGCAAGCCGGTCACCAACGCCTTCATCAACTTTGTGCCGGCCGACGGCGGGCGCCCGAGCATGGGGGAAACCGACGCTTCGGGCAAGTTCACCCTCACCTATGATCCGCAGACGAAGGGTGCGAAGACCGGCAGTCACAAGGTGTTTGTCACCCACAACGCCGCCGCAGACGCCGGAAAGCCCGGGGCGATTCCCGGCATGCCGTCGGTGATGAGCGTCGACCAAAGGGAATTGTTCCGCAAGTATGGCGGTGACAATTCGAAGGTTGTCGTTGAGATCACCCAAGCCGAAGGCAACCTGGAACTCAAGTGGGACTGACGGGCGTGGTGAGCCAGCGCCCATGTCCCGGGCCAACGCAAGGAGCCCCGGTTGAACGACCCAGTAAGCGTTTTTTTGCCGTAAATCTAATGACAGCATCATTTTTCGGATTGCTTGAAACACAAGGTCGTCAAATCATTTCCGATCCATGCCAGTTCGCCCCTCACTTCGTTCAGGGCTCTTAAGGGTCTGGTTATTCAGCCCGATTCCCCAGTTTAGAGCGGCTTCGATTTGGTAAATGCAATAAAAGGATCCCAATACAGAATAAAAAAGCCAAGAACGGAGCCGAAGGCGGAGTGAGTTGGCTGTATTGAAAACGACCCGCTCACCACTAGGATTCGCGCCTCCATTGCAAAATCTATTTGATAGATTCAAATTGTAAATTTTATTGGCATTATCAATCCCACTCACTTTTTGAAAATGGATCTAGGGCCGGAACAACATTCTCCCACGCGACCCACCCCAAGCCAATCTCGAGGCCCGGGCCCTGTATTTTTGCGGATGAATCATCCTTTTATTGGCCAGGCTAGGCTTTGAGGGATTTCAATTCCAATCAGCCAACGACTGGAGGCCGGTGGGGCTGGCACCGGCGCTCAACGATTGGAATGCGGGAACAGAAATTCAGGCGGCGCGTCGGCTGGCAACCTGCTCGATGTTGATCGCCTCGGAGACGGCGTAGCTGCGTTTGCCTTGGCTTTCGAAGTAGGTTCGCGACAGCACCTCGCCCAGGAGGCCCAGCCCGATCGACTGCGTGCCGATGAGCACGAACAAGGCCGACAGCAGCAGGAATGGGTTGCCCGTCATCCACAGGCCCGTGGTCCATTTCATGATGACGGTCGCCGCCAGGCTGCAGAAACCCAGGCCCATGCATGCCAGGCCGAACATGCCCATCGCATGCATGGGGCGGGCCAGGTAGGTGTGGAGGAACTGCACGGTGATCAGGTCGAGCACCACCCGGAAGGTGCGGGTGAGGTTGTACTTGGTGACGCCGGCGACGCGGGCATGGTGCCTGGCGGGAATCTGAACCATGCGGGCACCGGTCATCTGCACGAGCACGGGAATGAACCGGTGCAGCTCGCCGTAAAGCGGCAGCTCGCGGGCGATGTCGGCGCGCATGACGCGGATCGTGCACCCCATGTCCCTGATGGCGCAGCCGGTGACCCGGCGGATGAGTCCGTTGGCGAGAAGGCTGGGCACCTTGCGGAGGAACAGGTCGTCCTGCCTCTTGGCCCGCTCGCCGAAGACGGCGTCGTGGCCCTCGTCGATCTGGCGCAGCATCACGGGCAAGTCGGCCGGATCGTTCTGGAGGTCGCCGTCCATGGTGGCGATCAGGTCGCCGGTGGCATGGTCGATGCCCGCCTTGAGAGCTGGTGTTTGTCCGTAATTGCGCCTGAGGCGAACCACCTTCACGCGGGAATCGGCGGCGGCCAGGTCCCGGAGGACCTCCATCGACCGGTCGCGGGAACCGTCATCCACCAGCACGATCTCGTAGTCGGCCAGGGACGGCGAGGCGCCGGGCCGGGTCAGGGGTTCCAATGCGGCGGTGAGCCTCTCATGCAGCGGACGCAGGTTGTCCTGCTCCTCCTTCACCGGAATGATCACCGACAGCTTCCGCGCCTGGCTCATCGCTTCCTCCCATCGACTCGTCGTCCCGCCGGGGCATTCCGTCCGCCAGGAGCACCGGCAACCCGGCGAGCGCCACCAGCGATGTGGCCGCGAAGCCCAGCAGGCTGAGCGCCACCGATTGGGCCGCCGAAACGCCCAAGGGCGACAGCAGCCCGACATATCCCGCCTCGCGCAACCCCATTCCGTTGAGGCTGACGGGCAGCAGCGTGAGCAGCGAAACCAGCGGCACCACGCAACCGTAGAACGCCCAGGGCAGGTCGATGCCCAGGCCCATGCCCACAAGCGCCACCTGCGCGATGCTGGACATCTGCACCACCACCGAGCAGGCCGTCGTGGTGGCCAGCAATACCGGATCGCGCAGCACGCCGTCAACGCCCCCCAATAGCGGGGCGAACCGCGGGGCCACCTTGCGGCCGATGAACGAGATGAGAGGCCAGGCCAACAGCCCGCAAGCCGCCGCGGTCACGGCCATCCACACGGGCGCCGTCACCCGGGCCGGCAGTCCGGGCGGCGCCGCCAGGGCCGCGACACCCGCCACCCCGATGAGCACCCCCAGGCCGGTGGCCCGGTCGAGCAGCACGCTGGCCACCGCCGCTTGCCGTCGCGCCAGCACCGGTCCGGTGCCCTTGCGGGACAGGTACCACGCGCGCACGACATCGCCGCCCACCGAGCTTGGCAGAGCCAAATTGCAAAACATTCCCGCGGCATACCAACGGACGAACGGGCCGAAAGCGTTGCGGAATCCCTGGGCGCGGGCAAGGGCCCGCCAGCGCAAGGCGCTGGCCACCTGGGCCAGCAGGAACACCACCATCGAGGCCAAGAAGAAGCGGAAATCCATGCCGGCGAACGACCGGCCCAACGCCGGCCAGTCCATCCGGCTGGCAAGGTATCCCAACAGGCCCATGGTGCCCGCCCACCTGAGCCCCATGGCCAGGCGGGCTTTCCAGATGCCGGGCCTTTGGGCTTCCGTCGTCATGAGCCGGCCTTTCCCACCTCGAAGATCCCTTCCAGCACCTCGCCCCCCGCCTGAAGGAAGGTGGCGTGCTGGGGGTCGGTCATGTCGACCAGCAGCCTGTAACGCTCACCGCATGCCAAGCCGGGCAAGGATATGTCGAGGTCAATCGAGCCTCCCGGCGGCACGCGGCGTTCGAACATTCCCGACATTCCGGCCGCCACCGACGCCCCGGAGGAGGAAAGCAGCCTCCAGGTAAGGTGAACGCCCGCGTTGTCGCTGGTGGAAAACCTCCAGGTCGCAACCGAGTTGTTCGTGGCCCTGACTCGCAGGAGGCTGGGTTGTTCGGCTTGTATGACCGGGGGCCATGGGCCGGACCAGTCAAGCCCGGCGCGAAGGTGCCCGGGGCAGTAATGGTTCCGAACGAAATCACGGATGACTTCGGGGCTGTGCCGAACCTGCCGGCTGGCCAACCAATCCGAGTACATGTCGAGGGCCTCGTCCATGTGCGCCGTTCGACCGAAGCGGAAATGGCCGAAGCGGGCGCCCAATTGCCAGTAGGCGGCATCCAGGCCTTCATTCGTCTTGAGCAGCTTCCACAAGGCGCACGCCAGTCCCGTGCGGTCGATTCCCCGGTGGCAGTGAATGAGGACCGGTTCCTCGGCGTTGTCGAGCAGGTCGACCAATTCACGGAACGCCTTGGTGGATGGCAGTCGCGTGGCTGAGAAGGCCAGGTCTTCGAGGTTGATGTCGAGTTCCTGGCAAGCCTTGGCTTCCTCGAGATACCAGGGGGACGGGTCGCAGCATCCACGCAGGTTGATGATCGTGCGGACACGGTAATCGCGGGCCAGGGAACGAACACGGTCGGCACCCGGCTGGGAACAGCGGTAGAGCCGGTTTTCAGCCACGGCGTGGAAGTTGCCCAGGGCGAACACACGGGTCGCTTCCGCGGCCAAGGCGGCGGCCGCAAGGCCTGTCAGCACCACCAACACCTTCGCCGCCACATGCCTTCCCCGGTTGGCTTTCTTTTCGACCAAAGCATGGGATCATGCCACAGGCCCGATTTCCGGTTCCAGCCGGATCGGCCGGACCCCCAGGGACCATTCCCATGATTATCGGATGGATCTGCTTGCTTTCATGCGTCAATCAGGCCGAAGGCTTGCAAGCCAGGCTGAATTCGATTGCGATGGAAACGGGTGGCAAGGTTTTCCTTTATGCCAGAAACCTCAAGAGCCAAAAGACTTGCGGCATCAGCGAAGATGTTCCGTGCCGCACGGCGAGCACGATCAAGCTGCCCATTCTGGCGGCGGTGCACGCCGAGGTGAAGGCGGGCAGGCTGGCTTGGGAAGAGAAACTGGTGCTGGGGCCGAAATCGCGCACCGGGGGAGCGGGAATCCTGCCCGAGTTGGGTGACGGCCTGCCCCTGACATTGAAGGATTCCGCAAGGCTCATGATGGTGCTTAGCGACAACACAGCCACCAACATGATCCTCGACAGAGTGGGCACCGACACCGTGAACGGGCATCTCGAGGCTTGGGGGTTCAAGCAAACCAGGTCGATGCGAAAAATTGGGGCGGGAGGCGAAAGCAAGGCTTTTCACTCGCCCGACAACAAGCGGCCTGATGGTTCCACCTTCGGCATCGGCCGGTCCACGGCCAGGGAAATGGTTGAATTGCTGGCGCGACTTGATGCGGGCACCATCGTCAGCCCTGAGGATTCCAAGGAGATTCTGGCGGTGATGAGTCGCCAGCAGGGCCGCGACGGCCTGGCGCGAAACGACATGAAGGTGAAGGTGGCGGCCAAGGCCGGGGCGCTTGACAGGCTCAGGTCGGAGGTGGGGATCCTGCGGACGCCCAAGGCGACGGTCGCCATGGCCATCACCTTCGATGACCTGCCGCGGAGCGACTGGTCGGTGGACAACAAGGCGTTGGTGGCGCTCGGCAGGCTCTCCGAGGCGCTGCTGGAGGGCCTGCCGGATGAGCCGTGAGACTTACGGCAGTTCCTTGAGCTTGATGTTGCGGAACTCGATGGGGGAACCTTCGGACTCGAGGCAGATGTAACCGGTCTTGGGATTGCACTCGGCGCCTCCCGAGACTTCCTCGCCGTTGACGGCCAGGCGGATCTCACCGTTGACAGCCTTGATGTGGTAATGGTTCCACTCGCCGGCGGCCTTGGTGGTTTCCTTCTTGGGGAAGCTGCGTTGCCCGTTGGGCGAAACCGGCGGGAAGGGCTTCATCTTGCTTGTGCCGACGGGAAAAACATCGCCGTGGCAGGTGAACCAGTCGGCCTTTTTCTTGGAGTTCTTCTCGTAGTTGGTCTTGTAGGCGAGGTCGAGCACCTGCACCTCGATGCCATGCGGCAGGCCACCCCGCTTGAGTTCGGCAAGCGGCTTTTCGGGGGCCCAGACGAACACGCCGGAGTTGCCCGCCGGCTTGAGGTGCTTCCATTCGAGCACCATTTCGAAGTTCGTGTACTGCTTGGCGCTCTTGAGCACGCCGACGGGGGTGCCGGTGCAGTACAGGCTGCCGTCATCCTTCCACTGGAAGGTGTTGTCGTCGCAGTTGGCCTTGGTGAAATCGTCCTTGCCTAAGCTTTTCCAGCCCGGACCAACTCCGGGTGTGTCCGCCGCGGCGAGTGTCAGGGCCAGGAAGGTGAAGGCGGCGAGAATGAAGGCGTGTCGCAACATCGGGTGCTCCGGGTGGGGCATGGTGAAGTCCAGAACATCCTTTACCATGCCCGGCGTTCGGTTGCGAACCGATTGTCAGCGTTCCGGCGTCATCACGAAGCTCATGCCATAGGCGGCGGGTTCGAAATCCTTCCCTTC
>JAGWVO010000627.1 GCA_018970845.1 Planctomycetota bacterium | reverse complement strand
ATGCATTGATATTTTTATAATATGAATTTTTGATAAAAACCCTTGCCTATCTTGACCAGCTTGCTTTAGCAGTCCTATCTTGGGATGATCGTGAAAGTGGAGGTCACCCTATGAGTCGGAATGATTCAATTTTTTCTAAAATTTATCGTCATTTCAGCAAAACCTCGAAACTACTTTCCCAACCGAAACCCAAACTTGAATGGCTCGAAGACAGGACTGTTCCAACCGTCATCCCCTCCCTTGCCAACAACCTGCTCAGCATCAATGTGGTGAACGACAACGACAAGTTGACGGCATTCCTGAGGCTTCAGGGTTCAAACATCGAGGTGGCGGACAACACCAACTTCACGGGCGCCGCCGCGTTCGCGGCATCCCAGGTGAACCAGGTCGCTGTCTTGGGTGGAAAAGGCCAGGAATCGGTGAGCCTGGTGTCAGGCTTCATCAGCGCCTCATTCGCCACCTACTCCATCGATTCAGTCTCATTCACCACGGGTGCCGGTTTCAACGGACCGGTTTCCATCGTGAACAGCGGATCGATCACGACCCTTGAAAACCTCGCATCGGTTGCCGGTTCGATCACAACCCAGGTCACGGCTGGAAACCTCCACCTCGCGGGCAAACTCACCTCCGCCACAGGCGTGAATTTCAATGCTCCCGTCATCCTGAAAACCGATGTCGAGGTGGATGGAGGCGCCGGGAATGTCATCTTCGGCGGCACCGTCGATGCCATCGCATCGGGCGGCCAGGCTCTGCTGGTGACAAGCCCGGGAAGCACCACATTCGCTGGCGCGGTGGGCGGGAAGGCGGCGCTCAAGTCGATCACGACGCGAAGCGTGGCGCCGCTTGTGGCCCCGACAATCGCCAACACCACGGCGAACATCCCGCTGCATTACCTTCCGCAGTCGGGCAACTACTACATTCCTGGCGACCAGCCACCGGAAGATCCCGCCATCAAGTACGGAATCGAGGTCTCGGTGGGCGAGAACAACCCCGCCCGCATGTATCTTTTCGACACCGGCGGCCAAGGCTTCTTCCCGGCCTACAGCGAGGAAGCTTTCGCCGGGGTTGCTCTGGGAACCCAGCCGGCGCCAAGCAAATACACATCCGGAATTTTCTATAACGGATTTGTCACTTCGGCCAAGGTCACTATTGGCTCTGGAAGCGAATCGGTCACCACGGCTGTTCCCGTTGAATTCGGCGCCTGGGCAACCGGCGGAAACACAAATCACCCTGGCCTGGTTTTCCGGTCCCCCACAACCGATAAAACCGGCCAACTTTTCGGCGACTTCGGTGGAGCGTTCGGATTCGCCGATCCCGATTCCTCCGACCAATCTCCCGGGCTTGCCAGCATCCTGTTCCAATTGCCCGGGAATTACTCGAGTGGCTATGTCGTTCGCCTTGGACCCGTCGGCGGCCCGGCAAACCTCACCATCGGCATCACCAACGACATGAGGAACCAATTTCCCTACTCGATCCCGCTGACTCCCGCCAACAATCCTTTCAATCCTTTGCAACCGCTCCTCTACCCCAATTCAAACCGCCTTGCCTACGAGGACTTCGCCTTTTCTCCCAACTACACCATCTCGAATGGGTCAATATCTTATGATCTCGGGGCCCTTCCCACCATTTGCGACACCGGTGCCCCATCCACGAGCGTCCGATACCCCTACAACTCGCCCACCAATCCTTTCCCTTTCACCGGGGGAAACAAGACATTCGAGCCCGGCACGGTTCTCGCCGCCGCATTCCCAACGGCTGATGGCAAACAACCCCTCGCATGGAGCCAGACCATTGGCAACCAGCAATCGGTCGACAAGTTCGGCTACATGGACTCGACCGGGCAGGCCAGCAGTGTCAACAATGTCAATACAGG
>JAGWVO010000626.1 GCA_018970845.1 Planctomycetota bacterium | reverse complement strand
CGACCCGAGCGCGTAAAGCGACATCTGCTGCGCCTCGGGATCGGGTTCGAGCCTGAGAAGCTGGATGTTCTGCTCGAGGGCGTCGGCCGCGGCGTCGAGGTCTCCCCGGGCCATGGCGTCGGCGGCGAGCCGGTAACGCGCCCTGTAGGCGTAAGGCGTCAAGAAACTGATGCTGTTGCGATAGGCCTGGAGCGCCGCGGGCTTGTTGTCCTGCTCTCGGAGCGCCTCGCCCAGCCTGTACCAGGCCTCGCCAAGGCGGTCCTGCCTGCGGCCCATGCGAATGAACCGCGTGAAATAGCTCACGGCCTCCTTGGGGCGCCCGGCCTCGTTGGCCAGTCGCGCCGCCTGCCAGACCTGGTCGGCCTGGAGATCCGGGTCGCTGAGCAGATCGGCCACGGAGGAGTGGCATGCCGCGGCTTCAATGAACCGCTCGCGGGCCTTGTCCTGCCTTTCCTTGGCGGGCATGTCCGGCTTGCCGACCTGGTCTCGCAGGTGGCGGGCCTCGGCCTCGAGGAGTTCGGCCTTGCGGGCCAGGTTCGCCGCCGGTCCCCCCAAAACTTTCGTGGCCTCGTTCAGCGCCAGGGCGTTTTCAAATCGGGCGGCGGCGGCCCAGGCGGAAACGATCCGCTCGAGCAACTCGCGGGCTTGGTTGGCCGGGAGGAGGGTGTTGGCATACCTTGCTGATTCGGTGACATCGCGCAGGGCCGAGCGCGCCAGGCGGAGCACCGGATCGCCGGAAGGGTCGACGGCGCGGAGTTCCGCGAGGTTGAGGCTGGCGGCCTGGGCCACTTCCGGCGCGCCCAGGGTGATCGCCTCCTGCCAGGCCCGCGCGGCCTCGCTGAGGTGCCCGAGTTTCGATTGGGCCTGACCCAGCCGGTACCAGGCCATGGCGGCGCTGGCGGGATCGGGCTTCTCCTGGAGCACCGCCTGCCAAGCCGACGAGGCGTCGGCCCAGCGGCTTTCATCGTTGAAGCTCCTGGCGGACAAAAGCCGGGCCTTCAACCTCAATTCGGCCGGGGCCCGGGGGCCCACCTTGTCGAGCACCTTGCGGGCCTCGTCGCCCTTGCCGAGCTTCAGGTTCAGTTCCGCCGCGGCGATCTGAACCGCCGCCCTTCGGTCGTCGGTGAGCGTGGCCAGGGCCCGCAGGCTTTCGTTGGCCCGCAAGGCGCCGGCGTAGTCGGGTGGATCCATCCTGAGGCTGAGGCTGCCCAAAACCTCATAGGCGTCGGCGGCGCAGGGAGCATCCTCGGGCAGCGACTTCAGGCCCTCGATGGCCTGAGCCATGCCGGTTCGGGTGATCAGGCTGAGCCTGCCCCGGGCCACCTTGAGCAGGTTCTGGTCGGCCGGATCCAACTGGTCTTCCGCGATGCCGGCGAGCTTTCCCTCGGCATCGCGCGCCGTGGCCATGGCCAGCGATTCCGATTGCGACTGCGCCTGCGCCAGCATCGCCCGCGCCGCGATCAGCGCCGCGGGCGCCGCCATCCGGGGATCGGCATCGGCGGCCTGCGCGGCGAGGCCCAGCGCCAGGTCGAGCTTGTTCTGGTCGAGGGCGTCGCGGGCCTTGGAGATCATGGAGGCGGCTTGCGGCGCGCTGAGAAAATCGAGCTTTCCGGTGAGGAAAGCGCCACCCACGGCCGCGGCCACTCCGAGAAGCACGGGCCATACCCATGCCAAGCCGGTGCCTCCTCCGGAATTTCGGGTGCCGTTTTGGTGGTGCGGTCCTGCCATGGGGCGCCGGAACCCGCCTTTGGGAATCGGTTTGAGACTTCAACTGGCCAGAGCGTATCCCCAGCTGGGGGTTCCGGGTCAAGGCGGGCTGTTCAGGATCCCTTGGTGATGTCAGGATGGATTTCATTCATGGGACTGAAACATGCAAGAAA
>JAGWVO010000625.1 GCA_018970845.1 Planctomycetota bacterium | reverse complement strand
GTTGATGATCGGCAGGGGAAGCGGTTGATTCACTACAACATAAACTTCCCAGCTGGCCAACGGCTTTGAATCGGGATCGTCCTGATCCCTTAGCACCAGGGGATGCCTTTCGGCGTCGGAGGAATCACGGTAGCCGAGGTTGCTGAACAGTTCGTCCGTCGCGCCTTCGGACAGCACGATGACATTTCCGGGAACGCTGCTTCCAGCCGTGAGGTACTGCAGGCCGCGGACGAACGACAGCATGACCACGACGATGCCGACCTGGAGCGTGAATGCCGCGAGCAGCATGAGAGTGATGGGCCATCGGACGACAATGTTACGGGCGTTGTATCGGGAAAGCAGTTTGCCGATCCATCCAAGCCTTGGAACGACCAATGCCACGGCCGTCAGGAGGGCGGCAAGGATGGCCAGCATGAGGATCGTGGGGTGCATGGCGCTCTCGGAGGATGGCCTGATTCAGGAGATGCGGGAGAAAACCTCGGATACCCGGATGTTGCAAGCCGACAGGCTCGGGGTGAGGCTTCCGGCCAGCGCGGTGCCGACGCCGATCGCCGGGCCCCACCAGTAGGCATCGTTGGGAATCAGGAAAATCGGAAAGAAGGCGATGGGGAACTTGAACCCGCCGAGGTAGTGGTTGAAGTAGGCGATTGTGCCTGCCGAACCAATGAATCCGCAGATGCCGCCGACAAACAGGGCTTCACCCAGCACCAGGATCAAGATTTGCACGGGCCTGAAGCCGAGAACCTTAAGGACGGCGATTTCCTTTCGCCTCTCGCGTACGCCAATGGAAATGGCCATGGCGATGATGAGGGACATGGTGGCCAGGATGAACGGGACAAGGATCCACTGGAGTCCCCACAGCATGTCCTTGTAGGCATCAAGGAATCCGGCGACTCCCGATGAAGCGGTTTCGATCTTCACCGCGGGGCTCTTGAATTCAGGCGAAGTGGTGATTTGCCTTTCCACCTGCTGGAATGTCGCGGTGTCGGGAACCCGCAGCCACACCAAATTGAGGTTCTTGTTGGCCAAGGGGTGCGGCTTTCGGTTCTTGCGCTCGTACTCGTCCAGCGACCTGTTGAGCCGCTCACGCGACATGAGCGCCGACTGGCCGTAACGGCCTTCGGGAAATTCGGCGCAGATGGTCATCTCGAGGTCAATCCCCTGATAGTTGAGGCCGGAGACCTTGATCGATTCACCCACGCGCTTGTTCATGGCCTTGAGTTTTTCGGAGCCAATGATGACCTTGGTGACATCCTGCTCCATTTGCATGATGCCGGCCCGGACGGCTTCGATTTCCTCCGGTTTCATCTCGTCGATGCCGTCCATCATGGTGAGGAACCTGTCTGGTTCCATCGCGAAGAAAAACAGGCTGTTTTCGCGCGTCCGGTTCTGAGGATCGAGAGTGGCCCCGAAAAACGCCCAAGTCATTGAATCTCGGGATGAGTCGATGCGGACATCGCCCGGTTCGCGCGGGGCGCCCTCCGTGAGGCGGGCGGCATAGGAATATGGCATCTGGCTTGGAATCTGCCATCGCTCAGTGACGATCGCCTTGAGGTTGTTGGCCTTCTCGCTGGTGACATTCGCGAGGAACACCAGAACTGTCCAGACGAGGGTGACAACCAGCACCAGCACGATCGTCGCGAATCCGGTGAGAATTGTGCGGATGCGGTTGCGCCAAAGGTTCTTCAGGATGAGCCCGCCATAGAAAAATGACCGGGGCAAAATGGCGATGGCGCCCAGGACGCAAAAGGCGAACAAAAACTCGACGAGAGTCACCATGAGGGTGTCCCTCGGGGTTTGCACCAGGGGCAGGAGCCTGCCATCCAATTGTTCCCAGAACATCGATTATCCTCAGGTGGCCATCGCCACCGGGGCCACCGGTGCGTTCAG
>JAGWVO010000624.1 GCA_018970845.1 Planctomycetota bacterium | reverse complement strand
GGCGGCACGGCACGGATGGCCGCTCCTTATCAGGGAATTGCGACGAGCGCTTCCGCTTCGCCCGGGCAGATTGCCTTGGGAAGGCCCCAACCGATCGTGATGGCCGCTTCGCCGGATGTCCCAAAAACAATGGGAGCGCCAGCCATCAGGCTAGGCGCTCCCCGGTTCGACAATGGTTTGCAAGCAATACCTGAACCTGATCGCCGGTAGATGGATTTTCACTCAGGAACTGGAATCGTCCTTGAAGCCTGGTTTGCCTGCCCCACGAAGATTTTCACCGAACCATCTTCACCGGCGGCAGCGATGAACGCGCCATCGGGTGTGACGGCCAAGGCGTGAAGGAAGTCCGGGAACCCGGTGAGCGTCCTCTGTACCCCGCCGTTGTCGGCATTCCAAACTTTCACGCTTTGGTCTCCAGAGCATGTGGCGATGTTCGGAGTCGTGCCAACGAAAGTGACGCGACTAACCTGCTTGGTGTGGCCCGTGAGGGTTCGCGCCTGTTCGCCGGCCTCAAAATTCCAGACTTTGATGACATTGTCGGCGCCGGCGCTGGCCAGCAATTTGCCATCGGATTTCCATGTCACGTCGAGAACATGGTGGGTGTGACCTTCAAACGACTTGAGAGCCTTTCCCGATGGAATTTCCCAAGTCTTGACAAACTTGTCGGCTCCACAGGTGGCCAGCATTTTCCCATCGGCGGAAAACGCAACGCCAAACACCGTGTCGCTGTGAGGGCTCTTGATGTCAAGAGCCACCTTGCCCGCCGCTGTGTCAATGATTTTCACCTCGCCATCTTCCGTGGGCGCGCCGCCACCCGCGGCCAACAGCTTTCCATCAGGATTGAAAGCCAACGCCACGACCCTGTCGGCGAATCCACCAACACGGCGAAGGATTTTTCGTTCCTTCAAGTCCCAAAGCACGACTTCCTGATAGCTACCGGAAGCCAGGGTTTTTCCATCAGGGCTGATGGCGATGGATTCCACGAGGCCCACATGGGCGGCACGCACCGGCTTTCCATCGGGTCCTTTCAGGTCGGGATCCAAAAGAGGGGTCTGAAGGGCGTTCGCAAGGGGATCATTCAAGGCCACCTGAAGCCGAGCCAATGGATTTGAGTTGGCCAGGTTGGCTAGTATCGGCCGGATTTGCGAATTCAAGAGAATGGTGTTGCCCCGGGCAATCGCCAGGGTCGACTTGTCAGGGCTGAATGCCAAGGCCCTGACAGGATGCACCGAGGCGGGAGGTGGTTGGAGGATGATCTTGGGGCGCACCCTGGCGGCAGTGGGCGCCTTGGCACCCTGGTCGATCCATAGCTTCACGAGGGCCAATTCCTGCGGGGTGAGCGGTTCCTCGCTCTTGGGAGGCATCGCGGGACGCATCACCTTGGCAGAAAGCTTGTAAAGAAGGCTTTCGTCTGCCTTCCCGGGAATGATCGCGGGGCCTTTCTTGCCACCCTTCATCAGGGTTTCGTGGGTCGCCATGTCAAGCTTGCCTTCCTTGATGTTGCCCGAATGGCAGAAGGCGCACTTGTTAAGGAAGATCGGTTCAATGTCCTTGTCGTAAAGAACCGGATCCTTGCGATTGATCTGGACGATCTGGATCGGAGGGACTCCGGCGGGATTTGCCGCGGGCGGATCCGCAAGGAATGCCAGCAAGCCGGACGAAACAGCCAATCCGAATGCGATCATAACATCATCCTCCCAAAGCTTTCCCAATGTTAACCGGAAATTTCAGGGATTGACCACCACGGCAAACTTGGCATCAACAGATATCGGCTGGCCACCCGGCCATGTTCCGGTCAATTTGATCACGCAGTCGTTTCTCGGACCGGGTTTGGAACCCGGCGCCACTCGAACAGGCACCCGAATTTCAGAAGCGCCCGCCGGACAAGTGGCAGGG
>JAGWVO010000623.1 GCA_018970845.1 Planctomycetota bacterium | reverse complement strand
GGAGAACACTAGCGCCTTCCCGGGGGCCAGGGATGCGAGGATGTTTGAGCGCCAACCGGGAGTGCTCACCTTCACCTCGGCCCCGTTGGAAAAGCCGGTTGAATGGACAGGCAAAATCGAGGCGGACCTCAAGGTGGCCTCGAGCGCGCCAGACACCGACTTCATCGTCCGTGTCAGCGATGTCTACCCGGATGGTCGCTCAATCCTTCTGGTGGATTACATCCGGCGGGCGAGATACCGGGAGGGTTTCACGAAGGAGGTTTTCCTGAAGCCGGGTGAAATCACAACCATCAGGTTTGATGTTGGCTGGATCAGCCAAATTTTCAACAAGGGCCATCGAATTCGGGTGACCGTTTGCAGCACCGCGGCGCCTTTCTACGAACCCAACCCCAACTCCTCCGCTCCCATATCGCCCGATTTCCCCAAAGACGCTCAAGTTGCGGAAAACTCCGTATTTCACCAGGCTGGAGCGGCATCCCGAATCATCGCTCCCTTGAGGGAGTCACAGCCATGATGCATTTGGCTCTAGGAATTATCGGTTCTCTCTGCCTTTTTCAAGCTCCCTCCGGTCCTTCCTTCGCAAGCAGGGCGCCCAATGGAACCATGGTGATCGTCGGCGGTGGCGATATCCCTCCCGGCGCGGAAAAATCGTTCGTCGAAGCGGCGCGGGCCGGAGCCAACCACCTCGTGGTGATTCCCTCGGCCAGCGCTTCCGCCAATGAAAAACCGCTCGATTCATGGAAAAAGCCGTTCGATGGAAAAGTGGGTTCTGTTTCCGTGTTGCATGCCGCCAATCGCGCACAGGCCATGAACAAGGATTTTTCGGCGATCCTAGGCAAGGCATCCGCCATTTGGATTTCAGGGGGCGACCAAAAGAGACTGGAAAGCCTTTACGTTGGAACACCGGTCGAATCGGCGATCATCAGCCTGCTTGAGCGCGGCGGAACGGTTGGCGGCACTTCCGCGGGTGCCGCCATTCTTTCGGGAACGATGATCACGGGCGGAACCAACGACCCGGAATTCGGCAAGGGTTTCAACCTGCTCAACCGCGTGGTCATCGACCAGCATTTCTCCCAGCGGGGCCGAGAAAAACGCTTGTCCAAAGCCGTGCTGGGCCATCCTGACCATGCCGGCCTTGGAATCGATGAGTCCACGGCGGTCGTGATTCGGGGAAGGCAAATCGAAGTGGTTGGCGCGGGCCGGGCCTGGTGGTTCACGGTGAGTGAAGGCAAGAATGCCACGGCATCATTGGGACCGGGAGAGCGGGACGACTTGGTGCGGCTGCACAGGGCCGCATTCGCCACCAAACCTGTCCCATCGGGTCGTCCCGTGATTGGCAAGGGCGCCATCATGGCCGTGGGAGGAGGGGGAATGGGGCCCGAGGTGGCCAAAAAATTCATACAGCTCGCCGGAGGCAACGACGCCAACATCGTCATTCTTCCCACCGCGGCGCCCGAAACATCACCGGTCAAGCAGGGAGAGCAGGCCAAGTCAATGCTTGCCAAGGGAGGCAACGCCCGGTTCAAGGTGCTTCCATCCTCGAAACCGCGCGAGGTGGATTCCGAGGAATACCTGATGGCGATAGCCAGCGCCTCGGGAGTCTGGTTCGGC
The DNA here is from genome assembly GCA_018970845.1 of Planctomycetota bacterium. Classification (GTDB taxonomy): domain Bacteria; phylum Planctomycetota; class Planctomycetia; order Gemmatales; family Gemmataceae; genus REEB421. Next base: position 286 of record JAGWVO010000623.1, on the reverse strand, counting down.
GGCGGCAGGCAGTGGCGGTTCGTTGACGCCTATGAGGGAACCCGTTTCGAGGCTTCCCTCAGGGCGGTGCTTGATCGGGGAGGAGTGATCGGGGGAAGTTCCGCCGGCGCCACCATCCTTGGAGAATACCTGTGCCGAGGGGGACCGCTGGGAAATGCGGAAATCATGGTTCCCGGTTATGACCGGGGCTTCGCCTACCTCAAGGGAGTCGGCATCGACCAGCATTTCTCCCAGAGGAAACGATTTTCCGACATGGAGCGTTTCACGAAGATCAGGCAGGATTTTC
>JAGWVO010000622.1 GCA_018970845.1 Planctomycetota bacterium | reverse complement strand
ACTAGCCTTGGTTTCATCCATAAAGAAGAGAAAGCAGAAAACTTGCCGAGCGCAATAAGCAGAACAATCAGGAAAAAGAATGACCAAATTACTCTCTGAAAAAGCATCTCAATTGGAGGAACATCACGAACCATGGAAAAATAAAGGGGCATGAGACCCCATGCGCCATAAGCGCAGATTCCAAGAATCAATCCTCGCGTTCGTTCTTCCGTTGTCAGCGAGGGCCCCATGCGTCAACGGCCATTCAATCCAAGGACATCCGTCATTGAATAACTTCCGGCGGGCTTTCCAACCAGGTATTCAGCAGCCGCCAAAGCCCCAAGCACATAGCTGTCACGGCTATGGCCCCTATGAATCAATTCCATGGTTTCACCGAGCGTGCTGAAAATCACGGCATGCTCGCCAACATTGTCCCCGACCCGAACGGCATGCAGTCCTATTTCGTCCATCGGCCGCTCCCCTGTCAGGCCCTCTCGCCCGAAAACAAGCCTTTTCTGCCCCATCTGTTCCTGGATAACGCGTGCAAAGTGGAGGGCGGTACCGCTTGGTGAATCTTTTTTGAATCGATGATGCCGCTCAATGATTTCAACATCGAATCCTTTCCCGGCAAGCATGTTTCCAGCGCGCTTGGAAAGCTCGAACAGCACATTAACCACCAGGCTGAAATTTGCGGCTTGAAGAATGGGAACATGATGAGCCGCCTCATTGATTTTTTCCTGAATATGGGAGTCCAATCCTGTTGTGGCCAGAACGAGGGGAATCCGAAAGGCCCTGCAAAGCTCCAGAACGCGCACCACCCCCTCAGGACTGGAGAAATCAATGAGAACCTCAACCCCATGGCCATGATGCAAGGTAGTCGAGATCGGTACGCGAATCGTGCCTATCCCCGCGACTTCGCCGGCATCATTACCAATGCGCGGACATTGTTCGGATTCCAAAGCCGCCGACACGTCAAACCTTCGGTCCGCTGAAGCCAAGGCAACGACTCTTTGGCCCATCCTTCCGGCTGCCCCGTGAACGCCCAACTTGATGGCCATCAGTCGTTTCTCCAGTTCGTTCACTCATGAAACTTGATAGGGATGGGCTTATCGTTTGTCGATGAATCCAACCATGCCAGACATTCTCCGCCAACGGCCTCAAATATTCATGCGGGTTGAGAAAGGTCCGCATTCTAATGCAAGATGCAAGGCTGCTTCTGGAGGATGATTCCTTTCAGGAACGTTTTTTCCTGACAACAATCACATGCTGCCAAGGCAACACCGACATGGTGGGCTCTGGCTTCAATTCCTGGAATTCCGCCATTTCACGAATCACCTGCTTTTCACTCATCTTGTGGACAAGCTTGATGGGAACATCAGGATCCTCAAGGCGAAATTCAACAAAGACAATCCTTCCGCCAGGCTTGAGAGCCCTGATCATTTTCTCAGTCATTTCACGAGGGAAGGCAAATTCGTGGTAAACATCAACAAGGAGAATGGTATCCACGGTAGCGGGCTTCAACTTGGGATCTTGTTCAGTACCCAGCACCAATTCAACATTGTTGACCATCCCCTTCTTGATCTTCTTTTCCATGATGGCGAGCATTTCAGGCTGAATATCAACCGCGATGACCTTGGAAACCTTGGGAGCAATCAAGAAGGTGTAATAACCGCTCCCCGCGCCCAAATCGACAACGGTCTCGCCAGCCTCAAATTTGAGCGCCTCGACCAGCTTCTTTGGATTCTCCTCTTTTTCGCGTTCCCGTCTGTCGAGCCATCCGGCGCCTTCATGGGTCATGACATGGGCGATTTCCCTTCCGAGATAAAATTTGCCGATTCCATTCGGGTCATGGTTGGCGCGGGTTTCATAAAACGGTTTGCCGGGCGTTTGATGAGTGGAAAGAATAACCGTGACAAAAAAAACCA
>JAGWVO010000079.1 GCA_018970845.1 Planctomycetota bacterium | reverse complement strand
CAACACCCGGCAGGCGTCGGGGCCGCCCTGTGAACCCGGGAAAGGAGGCGGGCCCCCGGCCGGACCTCCATCCTCGGGCACGACCCACTCGTCCATGAGTTTGGCGATTCTCATCGCGCCGGGTTGGCCTCGCTCCAGCAAGCCGAGGACCACCTCGCGCGCGGCACCGGGGTGCGCCTGTTCGCGAAGCACCCGCATCGCTTGTTCCAGCGCCTCTTCCCTGCGTCCCGATCTCGCCAGTTCCCTCGACCAAAGCAGCCTGAGATCGGAGTTGCCCGGATCGTTCTGGGCATGGATCCTCAATTCCTCAAGCAGGCGCGCGTCGGCGCCCTCCTGCCTCCTGAGCTTCACCAGCAACTCGTAGCCGTCCAGCATTTGCGGCTTGGTCGCGAGGTATTCAACCAACCGGGGCATCGCCTCGTCGCGGTGGCCCTTGCGCGCCTGAATCTCGGCCAGCCTCAACCCCAACCTTGCCGTGCGCACCGGATCGCGGCGGTACGCCTCGAGATAACTTGCCAGGCCCGCTTCCGTGTCCCCGCGCTCGACCGCGTATCGACCGATCCTCTCATGCACCTCGGCGCTTTTGCGTTCGATGTCTTCCACGCCGTAAACACCAATCTCGGAAGCCTCGGGGCGATCCAGCAACACCGCCAGTTCGCGCAAGGTTTTCTCGGCCCGTTCGCTGTCCTTCTGCTCCTCACGCAAGGTGGCGATGACGATCAGCATGCGGATCCGTCCGGGCAGGTTGTCCGCCATGTTGGGCAGCGTCTTTTCAAGAACGGCGGCGGCCTCGCCTTCCCTGTTGCTTCGCCTGAGCGCCTCGGCGAGGAACAGGGCCGAGGCGGCGTCATCCGGCCGGGAGGCCAGGATCCGCTCCCCGGATTCGAGCGCCTCGGGAATCCGCAGCAGTCCGAGATAAAGCGGCATGAGCGCCTGTCGTGGAGGCACCGCATCGGGATCGAGGCGGCGCACCTCCTCGAGCAGGTTCATCGCCTCGATCAGGTTGCCGTCGTGCTGGGCCCTGAGTCCCTTGATGTAAAGGTCGAGCGCCTTGCGACGGTCACGCTCCTGCCTGTCGGGGGCAGGCAGGGGCCTGGCCAAGGTCGGAGGAGCCTCGGGGACCTGCCCGGCCGCGCCCCAACCTGCCCACAGTGCCGCCAACGCCAATGCTTGCATTCTGATCGCCTCCTTGGCGGAACCGACCATAATGCCGTGGGCGTTCCGGGCGCCAGATGCCTTGCCACGCCGGCTTGATTCCCGATTTTCAATGCCGGTAGGCTGAAAGGGGAGTTGACTGGCGCGTGGCGCAACCGGCGAATTGGGGATTGTCGCGGCGCGCGGGTTACGGAGTGGATTCCATGCTGCGATCAGCCAGGTTGGGCGCTTGCACCTTGGCGGCCGCTTTGGGCTTGGCGGCATGGGCGGCGCCCATCGCCACCGGCCAGGATCAAGGCGGGCCGTTCATTCCCAAGGGCCCCAACGACCGGGTCGTGGCTCCCAGCCCAAGCCCGCAGGATCCCTCTCCCAAGCTCAACGGCATCGGGGAAGGGGCCGATCCGCCCGGAATACCGCCCGTGTGGGTTCTGCACTTCAAGTTCAAGGATCCCCGGGTCGTCAAGGTGAAGATCCCCGGCAAGGGTGAAAGGCTTTGCTGGTATCTCTGGTACCAGATTTACAATTTCACGGGCGAACCTCGTCAGCTGATTCCTTCTTTCGAGATCAAGGCCGATTCCTCCGATACCGTCCACGCCGATCAGATTCTCCCGGCGGTCGAGGCCGCCGTCGGCCGGGTCGAGGATCCCGCCGGAACCGACGCGATCAAGAACTCGGTCACCATTTCCCAAGACCTTCTTCCCGTTTCCACCACCAAGCTGGGCCGACCCGTGACGGGGGTCGCCCTTTGGGATGACATCGAACCCGAGGCTCAACGCTACACGCTCTTCGTGACCGGCCTTTCGAACGGATGGTCGATTGCCACGGGCAACAATCCCGGGCCGAACGGCGAACCCGAGACAATCGTCCGCCGGAAGACCCTTCAGGTGGAATTCCGCCGGGTGGGAAACAGTGACCGAATCGAGATGGTGGGAACCCCGAGGTGGGTCTACCGCGGTGGACCGCTTGTGACCGCGCTCAAGGAACAGCCGGCCCAAAACCCCGCCGATCCCAAGAAAATGCCATGACAACACCCGCGGTCGCGGTTAGAATTTCATTTCTCGAACTTTGAAGCCAAGGCTGGGGATCGTTTGTCATGGCACACAAGAAAGGTCAAGGCTCTGTCAAGAACGGCCGCGACTCGCGAAGCAAGCGGCTCGGCGTGAAAACCTACGGTGGTACTCCCGTCTTCACCGGGAACATTCTGGTTCGGCAGCGCGGCACCCGCTATCATGCCGGCCGCAATGTCGGCATCGGCCGGGACGACACGCTGTTCGCCCTCGCCGACGGCGTCGTGGTGTTCGACCGGTCCGGCCGCCGCATCAACGTGATCAAGCCGGAAGCCGTCCAAGGCTGATTTCAGACCCTGGGCCCGTCCCGCAACAGGACCATGCCCCCATCGTCTAGAGGCCTAGGACATAGCCCTCTCAAGGCTAAGACAGGGGTTCGAATCCCCTTGGGGGTATCGTGGTGCCCCGCGGCGAAAGCCGCGGGGCACTTTCCGTTATCCTGATTCATGACGAATCCGCTGAGGGAGGCCCGCCATGAAGGTCGTTTTGATCCTGATGCTGGCGATGGGCGGCGCGCCGGGCGCGGAACCCGCTTGCAGGGCCTTGTTGCTGGAATCGTTTCCCAGGCTCGATTCCGATTCCAGCGGTTCCCTGTCGCTTGAGGAAATGGACAAGGCCCTCGCCGATCCTTCCCTTAAGGGAAGCCACGCCGCGGCGGTGGCGGCCCTGCGACGCGCCGCCCGGGCCAAGCTGAAACCGCTCCCGGCACCCGTCACCCGCGAGGCAATCGCGAAACCCGATCCCGACAACGCGGGCGCCAAGCTGGAAAGCCATTACGCCTCCGCGCTCAAGCGGATCAGGGAAACACCCCGCGACCTGTTCACCAATCGAGCGCCATCATTGGCCGATATTCATCAAGGCCGCGTGGGCGACTGCTTCTGCCTGGCGCCCTTGGGCGGGTGGGTTCATCGCGACGGCGATTCCGTCCGCGCCTTGTTCCGCGCCCGGGATGGCCAAGTCGAGGTCCATGCGTGCGGACGGTGGATCGCCGTTCCGGCTCTCACCGACGGCGAGATAGCCATCCTCGCCACGACCACGGGCGGAGGCACATGGATCAACTACTACGAGAAGGCGATGGGCCTTGCCCGGCAGCAGGCCGACACGAAGAAATCGGCCTCGCCCGTCGCGGCTATCAACAGGGGCGGTTCCGCCGGAACGGCCATGCAAGCGCTCACGGGAAGCGAGACGATCCGGTTCTCCTGCTCCCCGTTCAGGCAAACCGCCCTCAAGCCCGAAAGGTCCGGCATGCTGCTTGATGAATTGCGGATCCGCCTGGCGCACAACAAGGCCAGCCGGCAACTGGCATGCGCCGGAACCGGTACGACTGGAGTCAAGGTGCCGGGAATCCTTGGCAATCACGCCTATGCCGTGCTGGACTACGATCCCATGGCCGACAGGGTTACCATCTGGAATCCCCACGGCAATTCGTTCACTCCCAAGGGAAAACCTGGGATCACCACGGGTTATCCCACTAAAAATGGCGTTTTTTCGATGCCAACCGCGGAGGCCGTGGTGGTTTTCACCGGCTTTTCTTTCGAAACCGGAAGTCCCGCCGGCCCCACCCGGCCCTGAAGCCGCCGAACTCAGGCCAGGCTAAGTTCCTGCCGCTTCCCTTCCTGCTCCTCGGCCAGCTTGCGGATGTCCTGCGTGACCCGCATCGAACAGAACTTCGGTCCGCACATGCTGCAGAACTTGGCGCTCTTGAAGACATCCTGTGGCAAGGTCTCGTCGTGCATGCGACGGGCGGTCTCGGGATCGAGCGACAGCTCGAACTGGCGATTCCAATCGAACTCGAAGCGGGCCTTGCTCAGCGCGTCGTCCCGGTCGCGCGCCCCCTTGCGCCCGCGGGCGATGTCGGCGGCGTGCGCGGCGATCTTGTAGGCGATCACGCCCTGCCGGACATCGTCCTTGTTGGGCAGGCCGAGGTGCTCCTTGGGCGTGACATAGCAGAGCATGGCGGCGCCGGCCTCCCCGGCAAGCGCCGCGCCGATCGCCGAGGTGATGTGGTCGTATCCGGGCGCGATGTCCGTCACCAGCGGCCCGAGCACATAAAACGGCGCCTCGTGGCACATTTCACGCTGCTTCTCGACATTCATCTTCACGAGGTGCATGGGTATGTGGCCCGGCCCCTCGATCATCGTCTGCACCCCGTGTTCCCAAGCCTTGAGCGTCAGTTCGCCCAGCGTCTTGAGTTCCGCGAACTGCGCCTCGTCGTTGGCGTCGGCCAGGGACCCCGGCCTCAGGCCGTCGCCAAGGCTGTAGGTGACATCATGCGCCCTGAGGATCTCGCTCAACTCGTCGAAGTTCGTGTACCAGGGGTTCTGCTCATGCCTGACCAGCATCCACTGGGCGATGAGGGATCCCCCGCGGCTGACGATTCCCGTCACCCGCTTGGCGGTCAGGGGAAGGTACTCGAGCAGCACGCCGGCGTGGATCGTCATGTAATCGACGCCCTGCGCCGCCTGGCGCTCCACCATGTCGAGCAGGTCGCGGGCCTTGAGGTCGCCGATATCCTTGATATCCTTGATGGCCTGGTACATCGGGACCGTGCCGATCGGCACGGGCGAGGCCGCGATGATCTCGCGCCGGATCAGGTCGATGTCTCCGCCGGTGGACAGGTCCATCACCGTGTCGGCCCCGAGATGGACCGCCGTGTGGAGCTTCTCGAGCTCGTCATCCACCTTGCTGGTGACGGCGCTGTTGCCGATGTTCGCGTTGATCTTGCACCGGGTGGCGATGCCGATGCCCATCGGTTCCAACCGGCCTGAAAGGTGATGGATGTTGGCGGGGATCACCAGCCTGCCCCGCTCGACCTCGGCGCGGATCAGTTCGGGGTCCAGTTCCTCCCGGCGCGCCACGAATTCCATGGCGGGGGTGACGGTGCCCTTGCGGGCGGCTTCCAACTGGGTCACGGGCGGGTCTCCTGGCGCGCTTGGTGGTCGGACCAGGGACCGGTGAGGCGATCCGTCGCGCTCCCTTTCGCCGGCATGACCCGGATCAGGTGCGGAGGGTTTGCTCTCAGCCGGCTTTCCATTCCGGCACCCCTGGCGACTCATCTCATCTTACCCACCCGCAACCTTTCATCCACCCCGAATCGGCCAAGGCATGGATTTGCCCGGCCAACGAATGGATAATGTCACATGGGAACGACGCGGAGGTTCGGCATGCGCCTGACGAAGATCATGGTCCTGATGCTGGCCTGCGCCGCCCCGGCGCAAGCGCAGCAGGAAGCCAAGCTGGTCGACCAGGTGAGGGTTTCCATCGAACGGGGCATTCGTTTCCTGAGGGACCAGGAAAAGGGCCGGGGAAACTGGGAGGTTGACGCCGAAAGCGCAGCCCGCAAGGGCGGATGGACCTCGCTGGCCATGCTGGCCCTGTTGCAATCCGGTGTGCCGCCCCAGGACGAGATGATCCAGCGCGGCCTCAAGTACCTCCGGGGCCTCCCGCCCGAGCAAACCTACACCGTCGGACTCCAGACAATGGTGTACTGCCTCGCCGGGCAACCCGAGGATGCCGGACGCGTCAAGGCGAATGTCGCCTGGCTGGAACGGGCGATGGTGCGGCACCCCAACCTCGTCGGCTGGAGCTATGTCGCCGACGGGGCCATTCCCGACAATTCGAATACTCAATACGCCCTCCTGGGGCTGCACGAGGCGCTTTTGGCCGGACACCAGGTCAGCCCCGACAAGCTGCGGGCGGTGCGCCAGTTCTTCCTCCAGTCGCAACAGCGCGACGGAGGCTGGACCTACCGGGGCGGCGGGTTCACGACGATGACCATGACCACCGCCGGCCTGTGCAACCTCCTGATTTGCGGCATGGACCTTCAGACCGGCAAGGCCGTCCTCCAGGCCGACGGCAGCGCCCTCAACTGCGGCCTGTACGACGAGATACGCCCGGTCCGCCAGGCCCTCGACTGGATCGGCACGAACTTTCCCGGGCGCATGAACCGCGAGGCCACCCGCCGGCTTCACCATGTCTTTTACGCCCTCTACGGCATCGAGCGCGCCGGAAGGCTCACCGGGCAGCGCTTCTTCGGCGGCCATGACTGGTACAGGGTGGGAAGCCGATACCTTGTGGAACAGCAGAAACAGGACGGCTCATGGGGTTACCAGGCCGGGGAGGCCGCCTTCGGCCTCGACAACTGGCCCGTCGTGGCCACCAGCTTGTCACTCTTGTTCCTTTCCAAGGGGCGCACTCCGGTTCTCGTGTCCAAGCTCGCCCACAATGTGGGCGACGGCTGGAACAACAAGCGTTCCGACATGCGCAACCTGACCGATTTCTGCAGCAGGGAGGTGTTCAAGGGAATGCCCTTGGCTTGGCAGATCTTCGATGTTCGCCAAGCGGCCGCGGAGGATGCCGACAGCGTCCGCGCGCTGGCCGACGAGTTGCTGGGCAGCCCCATCGTCTTCTTCAACCACCACACGCGCGTGCCGGGCGGGCGCGAGAAGGAACTTCTCAAGGAATACCTCGCCAACGGCGGATTCGTGGTGGCGGAGGCCTGCTGCGGCAGGGGAGAGTTCGATGCCGAATTCCGCGCCCTGGTGAAAGACTTGTTTCCCGACAACGAAATGTTCCGCCTCCCGCCCGGGCACCCGCTGTGGACCGCCACGGGCAAGTTCGTCGTGCCCGATGATGAGTTCCCGGTCTACGGGGTCTCGCAGGGGTGCAAGATCGTGCTGCTTTACCTTCCCAAGCCCATCGCCGGTTACTGGGAGGCCAAGGACGACAAGTCCAAGCGCGGGGAAATCGCCTTCAAGCTGGGTGCCAGCATCGTGGCCTACGCCACGGGACTCGAACCGCCCCGGCCCCGCCTCACCGAAGTCGAGGTGGCCCGCGGAGGCGACAAGATCCCCGTCAGGCGCGGCTTTCTACGCGCCGCGCAGATCCGCCACGAGGGAGACTGGCAACCGGCCCCCAAGGCCGTGCGCCACCTCATGCTCGAGGCGCGCAAGCTGGGCCTCGATGTCGTGCCCGAACCCGCAACGCTGCCTCCCGACGCCGAGCAAATCCTCGACTTCCGCTTTTTTTACATGCATGGCAGGCAGGCGTTCTCCTTCCCGCCGGCGCGCCTCGACCGCCTGAGGTTCTCGCTGGAAAACGGAGGGATCCTGCTGGCGGATGCCTGCTGCGGTTCCAAGGCGTTCGACGCCTCGTTCAGGGCGTTCGTCAACGACCTGTTCAAGAACTCCGAACTGCCGCCCGGGGCGCCAAGGCCCAAGCTCGAACCGGTTCCGCTGGACGACGAGCTGTATGGCGCCGAACTCAATGGAACCCGCATCACCGAGGTGAGGAAACGACGGGAATTGCCCGGCGGAAAGCCAAGCCCGGGGTTTGAACCCGGCCCGCCAAGGCTGGAAGGGGTGAAATGGCAGGGCCGCTGGGTGGTGCTCTACAGCCCCATCGACCTTGGCTGCGCCCTGGAACGGGCGAAATCGCCCGACTGCCTCGGGCACGACTTCGAAGGCGCCGCGACTCTCGGCAAGGCCGTCATCAACTATTCCTTGAGGCGCTGATCGGGCTCAGAAATCGAGCCGGGCGCCGAGCGTGATCCCCTGCATCCACAACGCCGACCTCGTGTCGGGAAAGACGGGCCGGGGAATCCCGCCCGTCTGGGCCAGGTTCACGACGGGATCGATCTGCTCCGCGGCCCGCCAGACCTCGGGCAAGACCAGCATGGTGTAGCCGGCGCTCAGGATCACCCTCTCGGTGAGCCGGTAGTCGACCTTGAAGTCGGCCTGCGGCAACCAGGCCAGCGAACAGGACCTGTATCCGCCCGTGTTGCTCGGCTGCGCCAGAAGCGCCCCCGGAACATTGACCGTGTTTCCCGCAAGGGTGACGGCGCTTTCACCCGAGACGCTGGCCTGCCGGGAAAGGCCGCCCAGGCCAATCCTTCCGGCGGCTTGAAGGTGCCACCGCCCCGTCCACCATTCGGCGGTCAGGCCGGCGGTGCCGCCATTGAACATGTTCGAGGCGTTGAACTGCTCGTACGAACTGATCGATTGGATTCCCGGGAGGATGCCGCCGGTAGGCGTGAGCGACTGCCTGATCCCGATGCCGTCGCTGTAATGCAGGAACTGGTATCCCATGGTGCCGTCGAGTCGAAAACTCCGGTCGGGCGCCTCCGATCCGTCGGGCCCCAGGCGCTGGAACAGGTTCAGCCTCGCCACGGCATCGGCGCCGTAAAGGTATCCCGCCTTGGCCGAAACCACGGCGCCACCTTGAACCAATCCGGGAAAATTGACGGGAATCGCGGCGGACGCGCCGGTGGCCACATCGACCACCGGGCGGCTCAAGACAAAGGGAGTGTTGGACGGGTTCCCGCCAGCCGTCACGGTCTGCGCGCCCGATCCCACCATCAGGAACGATCCTTGGAGCCCGATCGTCCGCTCCTCGTTCAGCCAGCATCCGGTGCCGATGCGAAGTCCCGGCCGCATTCCGTCGTTGGAGAGGTCGCCTCCCGCCAAAATCACGGTGCCCGGAAGTCCGGGAATCGCCAGGGGATTGGCGGGATCACCGGCGGAAACAGCCGCGAGCAACGGCGGCGTCTTCGCGCCGCGGATCCAGGCGAACACGAAGTCCGATTCAATCCACCAAGCGCCGCTTCCGGGAAAACGATCCGAGCCAGGGTTGGGCGGGGATTGGACCGTTTCAGTGGAAAGACCCTTGGTGAAGCCGGAAACTGGTTTGGTTCCGTAGGCGTTCCAGTCGCTGCCAAAAATGCTTGAGGGCATGGCGACCGGGGCAAATCCGCCACTGGATTCCCCGGCAGATTGACCGACAGGGCCCAGTGCCATGAGGAAAAGGCAAGGAACCAGAGGCATGGCCATGAAGTTTCCCTCCCCGCGAGAAAGCGGGTTCTTCCGGTTCTATCGAACCGGAAGAATGGGAAACTTGATCAGGATTTGTCACATCAGCCGTTCTTGATTGGCCAAACGAACTCAGATTGGTGAGGCAAAGCCGTCAGCAACACTGGAGGCGAACATGGCATCCACGGCCGCCTCCCGGCGAACGGAGGCCACTGAAGCCGGTGAACGGGTTGGCTCGGTCGATGCGACAACAAATTCGGGCGGCCGGCCATGGCCAACGCTGGAAGCCCTTGGAAGGCCTTGAGCTTCCACCTGCGGACGCAGCGAGTTCACCGGGGATAGGGCGTTTGCCAGAATCCGGCCCGGTGACTCCGGCAAAGCGGCTTGCGCCCCGATAGCGGCGGAGTGAATTCCGCGGGTGGCCATTCCCGACAACCCCATGCCAGACCCAAGGCGGCTGGCTGCGGTGCGCCCAAGGAGCCTGTTGACGAAACCGCCCCATCCCGTGGCGGCGTCAAAGCCGGTGAACAAGCCGTATGCCGTGGATTCCTGGGCCGTCGATGAGGGCAGGTAAATCGCAAGTCCGCCGGTCTGGCGCGAATCAGCCATCCTTGAGAACACGGTTTGATCCACCGCCGTGACAACCGATGTGGCGGCGGCGCGCACGGCGGCGGGCAGCGTGGTCGTCGTGGAAACGCGCTGCATGAACTGCCTGAGGTCGATGTTCTCGGGGAAGTCGAAACGGGTCACGCCCGCGAGGATCGACCTCACGGCGGTGAGGTTGGCCGAAGTCAGGCCGCTGGACGCCGTCGTGAAGGCGCGCAGGGCGGTGGTGACACCGGTGACGGAGGCGCTGGCCACGGCCGAGAAAGTGGAAAATCCGTCCGAACCGTACGAGGCCGTGAAGCTCGAGACCATTCCCTGTGCCAGTGCCGTCGCGCCAACGGCCTGCGGGTTGGAGTTGAGCGCCTGGAAAACCGTCCTGTAGTTGTAGCCGGGGCCGTCGATGACTTCCTCCGAGGCCAGTTGCACGGTGGCAAGCTCACGGGCCTCGTAGGCCTGCTCGACCATGCCCATGAGGCATGCGTCGTAGGCGAGAACCTGAAGGGGAACGCCGGCCTGGGTGATGGCCGAACGGAGGTCGCCGATCGTGATGCTGTTGTTGCCGGACTCGTCATCAAAGTTCACGCCCGACAATCCGCCGCCATGGTTCCACATGACGAGGGCATAGTTTGTGGCGGGAGCGTTCGCGGCGCTCCAGGTGATGAAGTCGCGAAGGGTGGCCGGATCGCCGGTGTTCCGCTCCCCGATGATGTCGAAGGTGGTGGCGACCGAATTCATGTTGGCGTCGGCCTGGAGGATGGCGCGGCCCGCGGTTCCCCAAGCCGCCTGGGTGCCACCGCCGGTGGCGTAGGACCTTTGGTTCCATTGATCCCAGAAAATGGTGATGTTCACGCCCGGGGCGAGGCGGGTGAGGGCATCCTCCATTTCGTTGACATCCTGGAATCCGAAAGTGGCAAGATCGGTGGCCGTCATGTAGACCATGATCGTCCAGGCTCCCGTCGAGGGCGTGGTTGGAGGATTCACGGGGGGCGTGACGGGTGGATCGACGGGGGTTGTCGGCATCTGGTGGTTGATGACCAGGCTGTAGGCCGGGCTGACGGCGCCCTTGTAGCCAAAGACCCTCAGGGAATAGGTTCCCGCGGCGAATCCCTCGAGGCTGAACCTCTCCTGGTCACTGACAGACTGGGAAATCGCGACCCGCTTACCAGCCGAGTCGAAAAGTTCGGCATCCACATCGCCCTGGCTGTGGCGGAAGTTCACGAGGACCTCGCTGGCGGCTGAACCCGCCGATCCCAGGGTGAACTTGAAGAAGTCCGTGTCTCCCCTGGTCAGCGTCAGGTTGCCCCATTGCTTGTTTTCCGTGATCGAGCCCAGGTTGGCGGCTGAGGAAAGCGTGTTGTTCGGCTCGAAGGCGTCGGCGGCGATCGCTGGCGGAGCGGCCGATTCCGCGGCGGCATCAAGGGTCAACTGGTAGGAAGGATTGTAGGATCCAGCGTATCCAAAAACTTGGACATAGTATTTTCCGGCCACCAGGCCTGTCAGGTCGATCAATTCCCTGTCGCCCTCCCCGGCGCTCGAGCGCAGGAGTTGGCCGCGCGAGTCCAGCAACCTCAGGTCGAGGTCTCCCTGGGCGTTGGCAAAGTCGATGGACACGGATGATCCGGCCTTGGCCGGCCCGGCCAGGGAAAACCTGTAATAATCCTGCGAATCCGCCATGACACCCGTGAGGACGACGCCGGAGGCGGCGGACAAGGCCCGGGCCTGACCGAGGGTGTCGTTGTTCTCGTAGGCATCGTCCTGAAGCATCCCGGTGACGCTGACGCTGTACTTGCCCACCGTGGCGGTGTCGTAGCTTGACACCGCGAACTGGTAAGTCACCCCGGCTGTCAGGGTCGCCGACGCCAGGCTGTTCGTGGTTCGGCTTGAGGCGTCGTCGTTGAAGGCGATCCGGTCGCCGGCAGAGTCATAGACGGCGATCACGGGATCCATTTTCGACCCCCTGAGCGCGTCACCGGTGAATCGGTACGACCCGCTCCACAGGGGCGTGAAGGAATAAATATCGACCTCGCCGGCCACATTCGTTTCCTGGCGAACCACCCGCTGCTGGTTTCCCAGTGATAGGTCGATCCTGAAAATGTCCGTGGTGCTGGCTTCCAGTTCCGCCATCGTGGGAAGCAGGTTGGAAATGGTGGGCACCTCGCGGCTTTCAAGCGCTTCAAGGGCCAAGGGTCGCCGCAAGGCATTGGCCTTGCGGGTGTTCTGGCGGTGGAAGCGGTTTGCCGTAAGCATCGATGATCCCCAAGGTTGTTTGGCCCAGTTTATCAGGCCCTTACCATGTTTGGCGTTTGCCGACGGGTGAACCGGACATCTTTTTTCGCTAAAATCATGATAATTAAACAATGTGAAAATCGATCCAGGCCATGAATCC
>JAGWVO010000621.1 GCA_018970845.1 Planctomycetota bacterium | reverse complement strand
GCAAGGTAGCCGGCCACTTTGCTGTCAGGAAGCACGGCGACTCCGCGGTAAGGGTCGACCTTGTTCATGAAAACATCGCAATAAACGAGATATTTGTAATTCTTCTCCTTGTCGGGAGGAATGTACCTGTTGAGGGTAAGGACCTTGGATCCTTTCCGAATTTCATGATCCTTGATGACTTCCTCGACATGCAACTCGGTTGTCCCCTCGATTCCATCGCCTCCCGACTTGAGCTTTGCGTTTTTCAGCGTGCCGAAAAGAACCATGCCGACTGTTTGAACCTCTCCCGTGAGGGTCTGGCCTTGCATGGAACAGAACGGGCATGCGAGCAGCGGCTTGGCAACCAATAACAGGCCGAGAATAGTCAGCCCGAACTTGGAACCAGATGTGATTTTCATGGAAATAATACCTTCTGGCATCTTGTTTAATTGGTAAGAAATGGCGAGTCTGGAATCGTTTCCCGGATCCATGTCTCGGATTTGTTGAGTTCTTCGGTGTCTTTGGCCCGAAGGATCAAGGCAGCCAGGTAGGACTTTCCATCACGGCTCTGAAGGAAACGAACCTCGCCATTGACCTCCACCCATTTTCCTGACCAATGTCGGTAATCGAGTCGGGCTTGGGACTGTGGATCAACCATGATGGCGGCATTGAGCGGCACCGCGTCGGCAGCACAACAGTTCATCTTGTAGCGAATGAGCGTGAATCTCTTGTCATGATCTCCAACAAACTTCCCGACCAATTGCACGGTTTTTCCGTCATAAAGCCCGCGGGCTTCAGGATTGGAAGCGGCCCTTTCCAACTGCAGGAAACTCACCCCATCCGCCTTGCCTCCGGAACCGGCTCCCGTGGGAGCTAGCGAATAAGCTTCCAAGTCAAGTGCCTTCATGGCTCCGAAAGCCTCATTGGGCAAGTTCAATGCGAACAACACGATGGGAATCGAGAGAACCATGACTTGAAGCGGTAGCCATTGGTGTCCATGGTCGTGTCCGCAATCGGGACCATGCTGATGATCATCGCAGCAAGTTCCCGCACTGGCATCGGAATGGGGATGGCAGCATTCTTCATGGGCATGATCGCCGTGGTGGTGAGCCTTCGAATCGCATGATTCGCTAATCAGCTTCGCCTGGAGCTTTTGCTTTGACAAAAATCCGGCGTGCCGTGCCAAAAAAAAGGCACGGATCAATGCGACCACCACCAGCATGCCAGCGCCCGCGGCAAGCCAGGGATGAAACTTGGGGGCAAGCATGAGGCCGACCCTTCCTGTGGCGTAAATGGCCAGGGATACCAATCCAAGCGCGAGCGCTATCCCTGTCTGCAAGAACTGTTCCTGGAACCATTCCGCCGAGGGCCGAGGTGCGGAAACCAAGACTTCTGGCGTCGGGCTGTCCGCCATCGTCAATGACAACGAAGAAGGGGAGGGGGATCGCTGTTCTGTCATCGAATCAATCTCCCTAACCCCCGGTTGCCGGCATCGCCAGCAGGGATTGATAAGCCAGGGCGAGCAGGAATGTCTCGACCGCCACAAGGCAGACGATGAGAACAATGAGCTTCGGCCTGAAAACACGGGTGTACATGAGAAGCAGCTTGATGTCCATCATCGGGCCAAACACCAGAAACGACGCCTTGGCTGCCGGCACCATCTTGACAAAACTCGCGGCGACAAAAGCATCAGCCTCACTGCAAAGACATAGTAAAAACGCCATGAACATCATGAGTGCGATGGCTGGGACGGGATAGGACAAGGAAAACGCGCTGATATCGTCTTGTGAATAAAAGAGCCTCACGGAAGCCGACATCAGTGCCCCGAGGATCAGGAAAAACGAAATATCAATGAAGTCGTGCAGCACAACGCCCGTGACCCGATCCATACGGGCTGAAAGGGTCATGTCGCGGTTGTTGTCATCA
>JAGWVO010000078.1 GCA_018970845.1 Planctomycetota bacterium | reverse complement strand
GCCTGGCGGGACAACGGTGTGGTCAGGACGGACAACTGGCCGAATCTGTTGAAACCGCCGGCCGGGAACATTCCAGCCAAGGCCAGGTTGGTGTTGTCCAGGTGGATAGCGATGCTGGCCGAGTGTGCCGGTGCGATGGTCATCGCCGCCGTGTTGTATTGGCGATTTTTCCGCATCAGTCCGGCATGCCGCATCCAACGACTGGCCCGGTCGGCCGGCACGAGCGAAGCCGCGTGGACGGCCATCCATTCCTTCCTCATGAAATACCTTCACGACCGATGGGGACTCGGCCGGCACAGGCCATCGCTGGATTGGCATACCCGAAGGCTCGACCCCTCCTTGGGAATGCGCCTCGAGCAACTGCTCGAGGCGACTGGCGCCGCCCGCCATGGGACCATGGTTCCCCGACCTGAGCCGATCCTGACTGATTGGGTCGCTTGGCTCAATGATGCCGAGGCTTACCGGGCGCGACGGTTGTAGCGCCTTTGCCCAATCCACGAATTAACCAGCGCCGCGACCTTGGGAGACATGGGGGATCAGGGTGTTTTTGGCCCCTGCCGCCTTTCATCTGCCGAAATAAGAGTTGATCGCGGAAATTGTGCACGGCGTCCCTTGGAATGCCGACGCCCCGGCAGTTGTCACAATGGGAGACCGACATCATGAATGACATCAAGACCATGGCATGGATGGCTGTATTTTTCCTCGCGGGAGTTTGGGGATGCTCCCGAAACCCCGGCGCGTCAGCAGCCCAACTGGACAGGCTCAAGGTGCTTGAGGCGAAATGCTCCAAACTTGAGGAGGATCACCTGGCGATCGCCGAGGCGCGTGATGCGGCCAAGCAAAGGCTGTCATCAGCGGAGGCTGAAATTTCCTCCCTGAAGAACACGGTCAGCGTTTTGCAGGAAGTCCGCAAGGAACGCGACCTGCTCAATACCCGGATGGAGAAACTGAAAAAGGGCCTTGAGGAGTTGATGAGCACCGACACGGCGCTTGCCGAATCAGCCCGCGCCGCCACCGCCAAGGAAAAGCCGGCCAAGCCGACAACCCCCGGCATACCGGCGTCCGGTTCAGCTGGCAAGATTCTCGATCAGTGATCGCCTGCCTTATCGCCAAGGAACAAGATCGGTGAACATGAGCACGGCAAGGTGCCGTCGGTCGATGCCGGCGCCCTTGCCAATGAGTTTGCCATCCTTGCGCACATCACCATCGGTCTCGATTCGACCCAGCAATGATCCGTTTCTTCGAACATCCCCATTGGAGGAAACCTTGGCCACCAGGCGGCCGGATTCCCTGATGTCGCCATCACTTTCAATCTTTCCAACCAACCTGCCGGAAATTCTTATTTCCCCGTTCCTGTCAAATTTTGCCACCAAACGGCCATTCTTCCTGACTTCGCCATTGTCATCGACTCGAAGTTCCAGTCTCCCGTCGATTCGCAAGTCTCCGGCCGAAACCATCGTTCCCGCGACACCCAAGACCATCAATGCAAGAAATCGTGGCATCGCAATCTTTCCAATCGTTCGATAATCAACCGCGCCGGCGCCGAATCAACCAGTACGACTCCCAGGCGGCGCGGATGCCCCCATTCTACCCCGGCGGTAACCTTCCCGGCTGCGTGCATTTCAAGCGTGGCTACAGGTCGAGATGACCCCCCGGATGTTGTCGGGTTAGCATCAGGCCATGCCCCTTGAACGCGCCGAAGGCCTGATTCTTCGACTGCATGACTTCAGCGAGTCCAGCAGGGTGGTAACCCTCTACACCCGCGAATTTGGAAAGATGCGAGCCTTGGCCAAGGGAGGCAAAAGGCTGCGTTCTCCATTCGAAAGTGCGCTTGACTTGCTGACGCACGCCCGTATTGTCCTCGTCCGCAAAACAGGGGGAGCCCTCCACCTGCTGACCGAGGCGGTTCAGGCCACGCGTTTCGGCGGATTGAGGGACAACCTCGAAGGGATTCATGGTGGATTCCTCGTGGCGGAACTGCTTGGCGACTGGACGGAGGAAAACGACCCGCACCCGCGGCTTTTGGACGAGGCCCTCGCGACGCTGACAAGGCTTTCCGCCGGAACGCTGTCGGGGGAGGCCGCAAGGGCCGCGGTGGCCCGGTTCGAGTCGGTGCTCCTGTGGGAACTGGGATACAGGCCCGAACTTGAAAGGTGCGTGGGTTGCACGCGCAAGGCCCTGGCGGGTCCGCTGGCCTTCGGCTTCGGACACGGCGGAATCCTCTGCCCCGTCTGCAGGAGAGACCAGCGGGGTTGGCGCGAGTTGTCGGACAAGGCCTGGAAGGTGGCGCTGGAACTGACCCGACAGGCCGCCGGCGAGGAATCGGGGGAAGGTCCGCTGGCCGCGTGCGACGGGGATACCCGGAGGCAGGTGGCGCGGTGGCTCGGGGAGTACTTGGGGTGGATCCGGGGGCGCCGGCCCAGGTTGATGGGCTGGCAGGAGACTTGACGGTGGACGATCGCCGAATTCAACGGGACGCCTGGCGGGCCGCGCTTTCATGCGGGCTGGCCGCGCTCCTGGCCCCGGGATGCGCCACGCTGGACACATTGCCGATCATCGGCAGCCATCATGGCCCGCCGCCGCCGGCCGAGTCCGGGGTGCTGCTGCCCGACGGCACCTTCGAACCGGCGGTGATCACCGACCCCAACAGCCCCGAAGGCCGACTCGCCAGCGGCAAGGAACTGTTCCGCCAGGGAAACTATGCCCACGCGGAGCGGATTTTCCGCAGGCTCGGCAAGAACAAGAAACATCCCATACCGGTGCTCGAGGAGGCGAGGTTCCTGGAGGCCGAATGCCTCAGGATGCAGGGACACTACCCGCGCGCCGCCGACACCTATGTGGACCTCCTCAACAAGTTCGACAGGACCCAGTACAAGGAACAGGCGATCCAGCGGATGTACGACATCGCCAATTATTGGCTTGACGACACCCGCAACCAGATGCGCGAGGACCGGGAACGCAAGGAAGGAAAAAGGTGGTTCGTCTCGCCGATCTTCATGACATTCGACAAGACCAAGCCGTTTCTCGACCGTGAGGGCCGGGCGATCGAGAAGCTCGAGCAGGTGCGGTACCACGATGTCGCCGGCCCCCTGGCCGACAAGGCGCTCTTCATGTGCGGCTGCGTCAAGTTCTTCCGCAACGATTTCAGCGAGGCCGACTACTACTTCTCGCAGATTCACGAGAGGCATCCCAACAGCGAACTGGCTCCCCAGGCGGTGGAACTGGCGATCATCAGCAAGCACCTGAGCACGGGCGGGTCGGACTATGACGGGCGGAAGGTTGCCGAGGCCCGCATGCTCGTTCACGCCGCGTTCAACAACTATCCCGAACTGGCGGAGAACAAGAAGGATTTCCTGAGCCGGCAACTGGTGGGCATCACGCTCCAGCAGGCGGAGAAGGATTTCAAGGTGGCCCAGTTTTACGAAAGGACCAAGCATCCCGGATCGGCCTACTTCTGCTACGAGATCGTCCGCCGCCGATATCCCGGCACGCCCTACGCCGAACGCGCCGGGGAGCGGATGACCGACCTGCGGTCGAAAAGCGAGGAGGTCAAGGCGGCATCATGGTGGGACAGCATTCCCACGCTTCCGGAGGTCAAATGGCCTTGGCAGCGCAAGGATGCCGACCCGGCGCCCCGCCCCGAACTGGCCCCGCCCCCCAAGCAACTGCCGGCGGGACTCCTGCCGCCCAGCCCGTCAGGAAGCGCGCCGGGCAACTACATCCCCTGAATCCCGAGGACCACGACATGCGACCCCGATTCTCACTGGCGCTGCTCGCGGCCCTGGCCGGCGGCCTGGTCCTGACCGGCTGCCAGACATGGGATGGCCACCTCAACCTGGGCAGGTACACCACCAGGCCCAACTACGAGGCCTCGATAAGAACCGTCCGTGTTCCGGTCTTCAAGAACAACACGCAGGTCTATCAGGGCCTCAACGGCGTGGAAAACGAGCTGACGCTGGCGATCGTCCGCGAAATCGAGTCGAAAACCCCGTTCAAGGTTGTCCCGGCGAACGCCGACGCCGACACCGAGCTGTCGGGAACCATCGTGAGCTACAGCAAGGGCATCATCAACCGCAACCAGTTGAACGAAGTCCGCGAGGCGGAGACCTATCTCGCCGTGGATGTCGTCTGGAAGGATCTTCGAACGGGCGAGATCCTGAGCCAACCCCGTCGCAAGGACCTCGACGCCCCCAACGCGGCGTTCAACCTGCCCGAACCCGGCGCGCCGGAACCCGTGCCCGTGCGGATCACCTCCACGGGCAGCTTCATTCCCGAATTGGGGCAGTCGACCAGCACGGCCAGGCAGATGAACTTCGACCGCATCGCGGGGCAGGTCACCCGCATGATGGAAAAGCCGTGGTAGGCTTCCCGCCCGTCCGCTGGATCATCCGCGGCCGCGACCTGCTCGCCGGTGGCCGGCCCCTCGTCATGGGAGTCGTGAACGCGACTCCCGACAGTTTTTCAGGCGGAACCCCCTCCATGGCCCAATCCGTTGAACTGGCGGGGCGCATGGTTCGGGAGGGAGCCGACATCCTCGACATCGGCGGCGAATCCACCAGGCCGGGTGCCGCTCCGGTTGATGCCGCCGAGGAGTCTCGAAGGGTGGTCCCGGTGATCCGGGAACTGGCGCGCGAGCACCCGGGCTTGCCGATCTCCGTTGACACGATGAAGGCCTCGGTGGCCCGGGAGGCCGTGGACGCCGGGGCCTCCATCATCAACGATGTCTCCGCGCTTGGGGATCCGGACATGGCGCGGGTCGCCGCTGATACGGGGGCGGGACTCGTGCTCATGCACATGAGAGGCACCCCATCCACGATGCAACAAGCCCCGGCCTATGCCGATGTGGTCGGCGAGGTGGTGGGCCACCTCGAGGAACGGCTCGGCAAGGCCCTCGCGGCGGGCGTCGCTCGGACCTGCGTCGCGCTGGATCCCGGCATCGGCTTCGGCAAGTCGCTCGGGCACAACCTCGGCCTGCTCGGCAGGCTGTCGGAATTGCGTCGCCCGGGCCTGCCGGTGCTTCTCGGCGTGTCGCGAAAGTCGTTCCTTGGCGCCATCACCGGGCGGCCCGTGGGCGAAAGGCTCGCCGGCACACTGGCGGCCCAGGCCGTGGCCTTGGCGCGGGGGGAAGCGGACATGATCCGGGTCCACGATGTCCCGGAGGCCGTCGACCTGGTGAAAGTTGTCACGGCCATCAGGGGGGCCGGCGGATGACACCCCTGGGACTGCTTGTCGATTCCGTGACCTGGCGTGACGCGATCGAGGTCGCGCTTTTGGCCCTGGCCGTCTACGGCGCCCTCCGCCTTTTGGGAAAGACGCGGAGCGCCGGCGTGGTGCGCGGACTGACATTGCTGGTCGCGATCATGTTCCTCGTGGCCCAGACGATCGTCGCCGCCCTGGAACTTTCGGTCATCGGGAAGGTCCTCGACTACCTGTTCACGATCGGCGTGCTCGCGCTGGTGATCATCTTCCAGCCCGAACTCAGGCGCGGCCTTCTCGTCCTGGGCCGCTATCCCCTCCTGCGCCTCTTCAGCCAGGCGAGGCCTCGCGCCATCGCCGACACGCTGGCCGATGCCGCGGGCATCCTGTCGAGGCAGGGCGTGGGCGCCCTGGTGGTGATTGAACGCGACGAGTCGCTCGAGGACCTGGTGGAAAACGGAACCCGCGTGGACGCCGAATTGAGCGTGCCCCTGCTCCACTCGGTTTTTTTCAAGAACAGCCCCCTCCACGACGGCGCGGTCATCGTTCGGCATTCCAGGTTGCTCGCGGCCGGCTGCCAGCTTCCGCTTGGCTCTCCCGGGGAAGGCCTGCAGCACCAGCACGGGATGAGGCACAGGGCCGCGCAGGGAGTCACGGAGGAAACCGACGCCATTGCCATGGTGGTCAGCGAGGAAACGGGTAGGATCTCCATCGCCTTCGAGGGGCGGATCGAGGCGGTGGACCGCGAGCGGGTTTCCCGCAGGCTCGCCGAATGCCTCGCGTCGCGCGCGAGCCCGGCGCCCGCGAGACGGTCGCTGGTGATGGCCGCGCTGCCCCGGAAGGACCAGGCCACGCGGGGGGAAGGCTGATGACCGACCGTTTCCTCACCGCGGCCCTGGCCTTCGCCTTGGCACTGTTCGTGTGGCTTTACGCGCGCAGCCGGGAACGCGAGACCCTCGACAACATTTCCATCCCGGTGACCGTCAGGCTCGCGCCCGGCCTCGCGGATTCCTACAGGTTGGAGAGTCCAGCCGCGGCGCAGGTCCGCGTCAGCTTCACGGGGCCGACCAACCGCCTCAGGGAAGTCCAGGATGCCGTCAGCCGAAACGAGATGGCCGTCGGAATCGACTACTCCATCCCCGAGGACCAGCTGGAACGCAACCGCGTCGAGGATTCGGTCCGGGTGGAACCCCACGATTTTCGTGTTCCGCCGGGCGTCGTGGTCACGCCCATCGACGGGCGCAACCGCGTTCCCGTGGCCTTGAGCAGGCTGGGGGAGAAGGTCCTCAAGGTGCGGGTCGAGACCAGCAAGGAGCTCGAGCCGCGCCTGAGGGTGGTGCCCGAGACGGCGCGGGTACGCGGCCCGCGTGAACTGCTTGAGAGACTGCTTGAGATCTCGGTCACGCTTCCGACGCGCGACGAGCTTGGATTCATGGGGCTGACCCCGGGCCGCCCCGCCCGACTGCCGCTTCCCCGTGAGATCGACGGCGTCGGCATCACGCCGGAACCCGAAAGCGTCGTCGTGCGGATCGATCCGCAGGCGCCGCGGATCTACCCGCTGGTGGACTTGCCGGTCCAGTTCCTGTGCCCGCCGAACTTCACCCTCAGGCCAAGGTTCCTTGACGACCGCGCGGGAAAGCTGCAGTTGAGGATTCAGGGGCCCGACCAGGGCGATCCGCCCCGGGTCCACGCCTTCGTCGACCTCACCAGCGGGCGGTTCCTTCCCGGGCCCGGGGTCGAAGCCGTGCAGATCCAGTTGCCCAAGGATTTCTCGCTCGCGCAAGACCCTCCCGGCAAGGTTTCGTTCGAACTCGTGCCGGTCGAGGCGACTCCCAAACCTCTGGGCGTTCCTGCCATTCCGTGATAAATTTGGGCATCGGCTCATTCGGAATCACGGGGAACAGGCATGGTTGCGGCGCCTCAGACCATTGAAGCCAGCGGCCTGGCCCTTTGCGCGAGGGCCCGCTCCGCGGCCCGACTGCTCGCCAACGCCACCACCTCCCAGAAAAACCGCTGGCTGGAACTGCACGCGGCCGCCTTGGAACAGCAGGCGCCGGCCATTCTCCGCGCCAACCAGTCGGACATGGAGCGTTCCTCCAGGCTGTCGATGGCCATGCTGGACCGGCTTCGGCTCGATGATTCGCGCCTTGCCGGCATGGCCCGAGCCTTGCGGGAGATCGCCAAGCTGCCCGATCCCGTCGGCGAGATCCGCACGGCCGAGTCCAGGCCGAATGGCCTGAGGGTGGAAAAAGTCGGCGTGCCCCTGGGAGTGATCCTTTTCATCTACGAATCCCGGCCGAATGTGACTTCCGACGCCGCCGGGCTTTGCGTCAAGGCCGGGAACGCCGTCATCCTGAGGGGTGGCAACGAGGCCCTCGAAAGCAACAGGGCCCTCGCCAACGCGGCGCGCGACTCCCTGGCCCAGGCCGGCCTCCCCGCCGATGCCGTGCAATTCGTCGGAACAACCGACCGGGAACTCGTGGGCAACCTGCTGGGCCGCGGGGATTCCATCGACCTCGTGATCCCCAGGGGCGGGGAAGACCTCATCCGGCGCGTCGAGGCGCAGGCGAGGATGCCGGTGCTCAAGCACTACCACGGCAACTGCCATGTTTATGTCGAGTCGTCGGCGGACCCGTCGATGGCCCGCAGGGTGGTCATCGACGCGAAATGCCAGCGGCCCGGCACCTGCAACGCCGCCGAGAAACTGGTCGTCGACGCCGACTGGGCGCGCAGGCACCTCGGCGACCTCGGCGCGGCCCTCCGGGAGCGGGGGGTGAACCTCAGGGCCTGCCCCCGCTCGCTTCCCCTGCTGCCATCGGCGACGCCCGCGGAAGACGAGGATTGGGATAAGGAATATCTGGACATGGTGATGGGAGTCAAGATGGTCGACGGGATCGGCGAGGCCATCGACTGGATCTCGGCCCACGGCTCGGGCCATTCCGAGGCCATCATCAGTTCCAGTCCCGAGGCCATCGGCAGGTTCGTCCGCGAGGTCGATGCCGCGGCTGTCCTGGTCAACGCGAGCACACGGTTTCACGATGGTGGCGAACTCGGTTTGGGCGCCGAGATCGGCATCAGCACGGGGAAATTCCATGCCCGGGGGCCCTGCGGCCTGAGGGAACTCACCAGCTACAAATATGTCGTGAGGGGCAACGGACAGACTCGGGGGTGATCCTGGCGATGCTGTTTCACGCGCTTGTCATGTCGACGGTGGTCTGCCTCGCACTCGCGGGCGCGCTGGCCGTCGCCTTGGCCCGCGTGGCTCGCCGGACCCGCCGTCCCTCCGATGGCGGTTCCCTCTCGCCGGTTTGCCGGCAGCACTTTGAAATATTCCAGGGGGAACCTGTCGACGAGACCGCCATCGCCCGCTCACGCGCCCGTCTCGAACGAATCCTTGCCGAGCGCGGACCGGAGGCCGCCGAGGCCTCGATCAAGCCCGGCCTTCGTTTCGTCTCCGAGGCCCGGGCGCTTGCCGAAATCGGCACCGTTTCCGCGGGCAGGACTCTCGAGCGCCTCCTTGAGCGGAAACTCAGCGGCGATCCGCTGGAAATGCTCTGGTACCGCCTGGACCTTGCCGGCGCTCTCAGGGCGCTCAACCGCTCGCAGGCCCTACCATCCCTCCTGAAGTTGGCGGATGAATCGCCGCCGGATGTCCCGCTGGCGAGCTACCTCGCCGCCGAGATTTGTTGCTTCATCGGGTTCGGCGGCATCCTCAAGGACCAGACCCATCCGGAATGCCCACGGGCCAAGAGGGTGCTCAGGCAGGCCCTCGAGGGGTTGAGGCAAGGCCTCGATCCGGCCCGACTGGCCGAGGCCCGCATGGGGGAAATGGTCGAGTTCCACTGGGACAGCGACCCCAGGCCCGATGATCCCGACAGCGTGCGGCTTCTCGCCGAGGCTCTCCGCATCACCCGCCGGATTCCCGCCTACGAGGCGTTCCTCCCTGATTCGGAGGAAACCCGCGAGGCCTGGCGACTCCAGGCGTCGCGGTTGACGGTGCTTGAATCTGAAATATCCGGGTTCCTGCAGCAATGCGTCGCCCCTTTGGCCTCCAGGCTTCCAACACGGGATCAATCGCTGGAATTGGGAATACTCAAGGCGCTCGACGACATCCGCGCCGATGCCGCCCGCTGGCTGATTCCCCTGCTTTCAGGCAACCGTCTCAAGCATAGGGACTTCGCGATCAGCCTGTTGTCGCGATCCCGCGACGACGGCACGGCGCGTTTCCTGGGCATGTGGATCCATGGCCATGTGGATCCCGGCGAACGGGCGTCAGGCCGGCGTGCACCATCCGCGGGTCCAGGCGAACCGAAATTTCCCTACGAGGCGGCGCTCAGGTCGCTCAAGGGTCATGCCTCACCCGAAGTGGAGGAATTGCTGCTGCAGGCGGCGTGCGATCCGGAAGCGGCCGTGCGCGCCGCCGCCGTGAGCAGCTTGGGCTGGCAGGAGCCGATCGCCCTCGACCGCGTGCGCTCAAGCCTGGCGGCCGCGAGGACCGACCGGGAAGCCACCGTGCGATTCGCGGCGCGTGCGGCACTCGCGCGCCTGGGCGAAAGGGCCAGCCTCGATGTCTTCCGCAAGGGCCTGGCCAGCGCGGATCCACACCAAGCGTTGTTGAGCATTCACGCGGTCGCCGAGGAAAACCTGACCCTGCTTTGGCCGGAGGTGGACGCGCGGGCCGACGCTCCCGATGCCATCGTGGCCCATCACGCCCGCGAGGCGTTGGCCCTTCTGGCCGAGGAATCGATGCCTCCGGCGGAAGGCTGAGCCAACCGCGGGAAAAGCGAATGGAATAACCGTGAGAGGTTCGCCAACGGATAAAGGCCCATATGAGCATCAGCGAAGACCAAGGCCTTGGCGAAACAACCCACCCCGCTTCGGAGGCGTTCGCCCGGGCCCTTGCCAGGGGTGAATCGCCGGAAATCAGTGATTTTCTCTCTGAGGATTCCCCGGCTTCCCTGCTGGGCGAACTCGTTTCCATCGACCTGCGTTTCCACCATCGGCTTGGAGCACCCAAACCGTTCCGCCATTACCTTGAAAGCTTTCCAAGACTGGCTTCGAATCCCGGGATCGTCTCCCAACTCGCCGATGCCGATGTCCTGCTGAGGCGAAACTCCGGCGAGACGATCAACCCGCGCGACTATCCGGCTTGGGCCCTGCCTTCCCCGCCGCCGGCGAAACAAAGCCTCGCGATTCCCGGTAGCCAGGGCCCCGCCTTCCATCGCATGGGCGAGATCGGCCGCGGCGGCATGAGCGTCGTCTACCTGGCCAGGCAGGCGGTGGTCAACCGGCTCGTGGCCCTCAAGGTGTTGAAGACCGATGAAGGCCGGGTGGACCCTCGCGATGTGCTGAGGTTCCTTTCGGAAGCGGAGGCGATCGCCTCGATCAGGCACCGGCATGTGGTCCAAATCCATGAGTTCGGCGCGCCCGAGGGTGAGCCACCCTTCCTCGCCCTCGAGTACCTGCCGGGAGAAACCCTGGCAAGGAAGTTGTCGCGCGGCCCAATGCCAGCCGCCGATGCGGCCCGCCTGGTTTCCGAGTTGGCCTCCGCCATCCAGGCGGCGCATTCATTGGGAATCGTCCATCGCGACCTCAAGCCCTCCAATGTCCTTTTCGACGAGAACGGCGTCGCGAAGGTCATCGACTTCGGATTGGCCAAGCGCGGAGACACGGCGCTGACGGTCACCCAGTCGTTGATGGGCACTCCCGCCTACATGGCTCCCGAGCAGGCGGACCACAAGGCCCGTTTCGTCGGCCCCGAGGCGGATATCTGGGCCCTTGGCGCCATCCTCTACGAATGCCTGACCGGCGCGAGGCCGTTTCCGGGCCATGACGCCGTGGCCGTCCTTCACGCCATCAGGCATGATCAGCCCGACCGTCCCGGATCGATTGTCCCGGGCCTGCCCCTGGAACTGGAAGAAATATGTCTTAAATGCCTGTGCAAGGATCCGGCAGAAAGGTATCCATCGGCCGAGGCCCTTGAAAACGACCTTGGCGCATGGATGAACCACCGTCCTATTTCGATAAGGCGCGCCGGCCTTTTCGGACAAGTTGCCCGTTGGGCGAGGCGAAACCGCTCGCTGGCGGCAGCCATGGCCGTCACGGCATCCATCCTCGTGCTGGCGACTTCGGTTTCGGTCTGCCTAGGGTTATGGGCCATCACCGAGCGTGAACGGGCCGAGGAAAAGGCCCGCGATTCCAGCGAACAAAGGTTGCGGGCCGACACCAAGGCCGCCTTGGCCGAACATCAAAGATCCTTGGCCGCCGCGCAGCGCGACCGGGCGGAATTGGTGGCCTATGCCAACCAACTTCAGTCAGCCGAACGGGCATGGGAGGCGGGACGGCCCGATATCGCCCTGCAACACCTCGGCGCGTGCCGGTGGGACCTGAGGGGGCCGGAACATCATTTTCTCAATTCCCAGTTCAACAGCGGGCAGGTCACCCTCCACGGCCACCGTTCCGCCGTCACCGCCTTGGCAATCAGTCCCGACCTTCGTTCCGTCATTTCGGGCGATGCCTCGGGAAGGGTTTTCGCCTGGGACCTGCTGACGGCAACCCAGTTTCCGGACAAGCCCGGCGGCGTCGTCGGGCCCGTTGGTTCCATTCATGTGAGCCCCGACAACCGGGAGGTTGCCGTATGGAGTTCCAACGGCCTCAAGGTGCACGGCAGGTCGCCCGGAAACCAATGGGACAAGAAGCTGCGATTCTCCCTTCCCGGCAGCCAGGGACACGCCTTCGCGGTTTCGGGAAACCCGTTCGCCCTCGGTTGGCTGATGGTTCCCAGGAGGGGCATGCCGCACGCGCTCGATATTGGCAACCGCTACGCGG
>JAGWVO010000620.1 GCA_018970845.1 Planctomycetota bacterium | reverse complement strand
GCGGACGCCGGCGGGGACTGAGCCGCGACGGCGCGCCGGCGGTCATTTCTTGAGGTCGAAGTTCAGGGCGTTCGACCCCGTAACCGGCACATCCGCCGACAGCGACGAGTTGTCGTTGTAGCGGTCGGGAATGTAGTTCTCGTCCTTCCCGGCGTTCTCGGAGCCGGGGCCCCCGGTGTTCTTGGGGGCGTTCCTGGCCAGGCGCATCGCCCGGATCTCGACGCGGTTCTTGCCGGCAAGGGCCTCAAGCTGGTACTTGCCTTCGGCGATCGCCGCGATGACGGGCACGCCACCGGTGGCCGGGGCGAACATGATCTCGCCCTTGGCCAGCGGCGCGCCATCGAAATTCACGGTGCCGGAGACCTTGGCGACCTTCGGGGCGGCCGGGCCGCAGCCGAAGAAGGCGATCAGCGCGGCCAGGGACATGATGCGAACGGCGTGCATGGAAACCTCCTCGCGGATGAATGGTGGGAATGAAGGGGCGGGTCCGGATCAGCTTCCGGGAAGCGGCTGGCCGTCGTCGCGGGTCGCCAGCATGGCCAAGGTCGCCAGCAGGGTGGAATCGCTGAGGAAACGCACCGAACCGTCGGCCATGACGGCGTTGACCCCGCCGGAATGGGCCGAATTGAGCGGGATGTTGGTGCCCACATTGTCGCAGACGCCCTGCGAGCCGCAGTTGCCCGGCGTGTTGGTCCAGCCGTTCTTCTGGTTGATGGCGTAGCGGATCGTCGTCATCTGGAAGGTGCGCGCGTCGCCGGCGTTGGTGCCGTTGGGAGTCGCGGTGGAGTACCAGCCGATCTGCCAGCCGTGCAGCAGGCCGGTTCCCCAGGGCACCTTCGTGCCGTCCTGGGTCTTGAGGAAGTCGTTCTGCTCGCTGGCGACCATCACATTGCTGGTGCCGTCGGTGATGTCGGCGAAGCGCACCTGCTTGCCAGGCAGCAGCGCGCCGCCGCCGCTGGCGATGCCGCCGCTGCAGCAGCCGGCGGAGCCGCCGTTGGTGAAGATGCGCGATTCCGTGTAGCCGGTGATGAGCCCGTTGATGGCTCCTGAAACGCCGACATAGTGGTTGCGGGAAATGTTGGAACCGGCCCCGGTGAACGGGCTGGGGGCGAAGTCGCCGATGGGCGAGGAGGGGCACAGGTAGGTGTTCATCCTCACATTCGAGGCGGCGTTGAGGTTGTTGGTGCAGGAGGCGCCGCCCCAGCCCGAACTGCCGGTGAAGGTGAATTTCTTGTAGAGGCTGTCCTGCTCGATGTAGGGAAGCAGCCACACGGTCCAGGCGCTGCCCCAGCCGCCATTGGAACCGCCGATGGCGGGTGCGTCGGTCAGGCCGCCGAACGGCAAGCCGTTGTTGGCGTCGTGGTAGGCGTGCAGGCCGATGCCGATCTGCTTGAGGTTGTTGGAGCACTTCATCCGGTTGGCGGCCTCGCGGACCTTCTGGACCGCCGGCACGAGCAGGCCGATGAGAACGGCGATGATGGCGATGACGACGAGCAGCTCAATGAGCGTGAAACCGCCCCGCGGGGACGGCCGAGCTTGGTTGGCAGTCATGGGTTTTCCCCCTTGATGAAGAATGAGAGAAATGAATTGGGCGACCTTAAAATATATGACATTTCGGTGAATTGGGGCAATAACCATGAGAAAGCCGACCCATTTCTCATGGATCCGCCCGGCATAAAGTCAGCCGGGGCCGGCAAGCCAGCCGCGAAGCACCTTGAGAGAGTGGGCCATCGCCTCGGGCCGGGCCTGGTCGTCGGCCTCGCGCGCCGTCACCCAGCCGGTGAAGCCGAAGGCGTCGAGGTGGGCCAACAGCAGCGGCCAAGGGACATCGCCTTCCCCCAGGGGCACCCCCAGCGCCGCCCGGCCGGGGGACGACTTCCGCGCGTCGGTGGCGTGAGCGACCCTCACCCGCGGCGCCA
>JAGWVO010000077.1 GCA_018970845.1 Planctomycetota bacterium | reverse complement strand
TCATGCTCGAGAACAGCTTTTGCTCATCGACCTCCCCGAAGATCTGGAGGGCAGAACGATCCCGATGGGCCAGCACGGCGTTGACGCATTCCACCAACCGCGAACCCAGAATCGGATGACTCAGATAGGCGTGGGCCTCCGCGGGCCCCTTGATTGAATAAAACCTTGTGTTGTCGCTGGGAAATGGAACCAGGCCATCCAATTGTGGAAAAATGTACCAAATCCAGTGCGATTGCTTCCGGCCAGCCTTCAGTTCCCGCATGACCTTTTCGAAAACGGGTTCCTGGGCTTCAAGAAAGCGGTCCAATCGAAACGGGTCTTCCGCGCTTGAGTCCATTTCAGCGGCCAGCACGAAGGATGAATGACGGCGAAAGTGGATCCAGTCGCGTGGTGCCGAGTTGATCGACGCCGCGGGCAAGCATGATCTGGACCAAGTCCACCTGCTCGGAATGGGACCTCAACTTGGCTTGAACCGAGGCGACTCCCTCGATCGATCCGAGATGCGCAACCAGTGTTCCGCCAGGTTTGAGAACGGCCCAAACGGGCTCGATGAGCCTGACCACCTCATGGCTGATGCCGCCAATGAAAACCGCATCCGGGGGGGCAAGGCCCGCGAATGCCGCGGGCGCAGAACCCCTGACGGGAACAACACCATCGGCCGCATGATTGGCGAGGTTGGCGATGAGCTTTTGGAAGTCTCCCGCATCCTCCTCAATCGCTACCACCTTGCCGGGACGGACGAGCCTTGCGGCCTCAATGGCCACGCTTCCTGAACCGGCGCCTATATCCCAGACAGTCAGGCCGGGTTGCAAACGGAGCATTCCCAGCGCGATGGACCGGATTTCCCCGGGTGTGACAAGCGCCTTGCCGGGTGAATCAACAGCGTAGTCGCCTTCGGGATTGCCAAAGAGAGCCGATTGGGAGCGTGTTGAATGGTTTTCGCCCGCGCCGGGCAGCTTGCAAAGGATGAGAATGTTGAGCGGATCGAAGTCGAGGGACGCGATCTCGTCGAGCGTCCCTTGCGTGAGGCGCTCACGAGGTGTGCCAAGGTTTTCGCAAACATGGGCCCGGTACCCCGTGATTCCCCTGGCGAGTAGGGCTCGAGCGATCGCGGCCGGTCCGACTTCCGGAGTGGTGAAAAGGCCAACGGTTCGAGCCTGCCTCATTCGCTCGATGACTGTTGGCAGGGGTTGCGATTGGAGGTTGCTCAGGTAGGCGTCTTCCCAGGATTCCTTGATGCGGGCAAACGCCGTCTGCATGCTGGAGACATGGGGCAGCACCTCAAATCGGTCTTTTCCAAAGGTGTCGAACAGCCAGCCAGCCAATCCATAGAAGAGCGGGTCTCCGGAGACAACAAAGGCCAACCTCTGGCGATTGACCCTGGATGCGATTTCCCTCCCGGCCGCCGACAAGTCGGGATCCAGCGGAACTTGTTCCGCCGATGTGGCCCCCAACTGGGACAGTACCTGATTTTGGCCAATGATTGCCTCGGATTCGGCAAGTGCCTGCCTTTCCCGGCTTGTCAGGCCGGACATGCCATCACTGCCGACACCCACGATCGGCATTCGCCACACCGCATCCGCCATGGTTAGGTACCTGCCACCCCGTCGATGAATCCGGTCATGAGAGCCGCCAAGGCCTCGACATCGGTATAGCAAGGCACATGCCCGCAGTCCGACAAGGTCACTTTTCTGGCATTGGGCAGTCCCGACATCAGGTCTAGCGCGCAACGATGATCAACCACCTTGTCGTTGGAACCGCAAACGACAAGCATGGGCACGGTGATTCGCTCAAGCAAGGGCCGTAGGTCGGCCTTGTCGAGCAAGAGGGCCTGATGGCAAACGGTTCGAACAGGCGTCGCGCCGGCGCAGGCCACGAGGTGTTCCCATCGGCGGGAGTCGAGCATGGCGAATTCGGCACCATTGGCGCGATGCAGGAACTCGCGGTATTTCGGCATTTGGCCCATGAGCCTGCCGCGCGCGAACCTGGCCAGGCGGACAAGATTGCGTTGGACATGGTTCAGCGGGCGAAAGGCGAATCCTCCCTGAAGCACTCCGCCGGAAAATCGGCCCGGAGCCATCGCCAGGGTTCGCAAGGCCACCGTTGATCCAAATGAGGCCCCGGCGATAACGGGTTTTGCAAGCCGAAGGTGGTCGCACAGGGCCAGCAGATGATCCGAGAGATGCTTGTGCCTGATCCAGGGCAAGGGTTCATCGGCGGGGGCATGGGTGCCGGGAAGGTCCCACCCGACGCACTGAAAGCGGTTCTTGAGCAGATAGGCCAGGGGAATAAACGAATCGGAGCGATCTGAAAGGCCGTGTCCCAGGATAACAGGCGGCCCATCTCCCCAGGAAAAGTAGCGGGAGGAAAATCGGGGACCGGAGAACGATTGTTGAACAGCCTCGCGCTCAAACGCCGTTGTGGCCACGCTGAAATCCAGCTTCATTCCGGACCTTGCCGCGGAAACGACGCATTGGCCTGGCTGGCAACCGGAGCCGCATTGGCAGGGGGCTCCCGTGTTCATGGGTTGGCGCCATCCCTGATGAATGACACCGATGCGAAGCTAACGCTTTCATGGCCGCGGGAGTGGACGAATTGGTCGTAGCGAAGCAGGCGACCCGAGCATGGGCCCAAGGTGGAAAGGGTCAGATGGGTCGGAGGAAATCCGCAAATGCGGCGGGAGTCTTGTTCCGCGGCCAGGATTGCCGCGTAGCCGGCCATGTCGCCAGACGCGGCTCTTTCAAGCAGGAGGGCATCCTGCTCCCGACTGCTGTCAAGCATGGCCTTTGCGACAGGCTTTGGGTCGCCAAACTTGGGTCCGATGTGCGCGAGGTCTCCGCTGATGATGAAGAAAACCGGTTCGCCCGCCGCCGCTTCCGCCGACCGAATCGCGGCGGCCATTTTGCCAATCGAGGATTCCAGCGGTGATTTGCCACTCCCACCCAGAAGGGCTTCAAAAGAGCCAACAACTATCGGCACGATCCTGAACGGGCGCGAAGGGCCAAGGATGTGCTGGAGAAAAACCACCTCAAGCTCAATGGAATGTTCGGGAAGGTGACCAAGCAGTTCGTCTTCAAAAAGTCCGGGTCCGTAATGTTCCTCGATCCTTGCGATGAATGATTCATCCGTTGGAACGACACCCAGTGGTGTCTCGAAAGCCTTTCGTGTCAGGGTGAAGAGCCTGGGACTGTAATGGGATGTGCCAACAATGACAAAAAGCCTTGCGTTGGATTGTTCAAACAAGCTTTTGAAGCCATGGGCAAAGTTGAATCCACCCCTGTTGTAGTCGATATGCGGGACAAGGATGGCATCCAAGCGATGGTCGGCGGCCTCGCGTTCGGGGGCGCCCGGCCCTCCATCCCTCAGGAACTGATCCCGCATTTGTTCCGTGAGAGCCTTGGGATCCTCTTCATAGCATCCAATGCAGGAGGGAGGACGGACAGGGGACCATGCGGCGGCGCGCCATGCGTCGGTATCAAGGAATAGGGCTTGTTCCATAGCCTCCGCGAGCATCTCGATTCGGCCGGATGGAATGGCGCCTTTGCCCAGGCGCTTTTCCATCCGGCCAAGAATGTCGGGGATGCTGTGGGAACCGTCGAACAGCTTGACGCATTCGATGTCAAACGCCGAGAGCCTGAGAACGGCCTTGCTAAGCCTGAGGTTGTCCCTGACCAGGAAAAATCCCGGACGGTTGGATTCGGAATCGGCTGTCAGGTAAGGCCGGAGGCTTGGCCTTGCCGGCACCCGCGTCATTTCTTGGGGGCAGGGGTGGTCGTTGAAGCCAACTGCTGCCCCGGAGACCCGGAGAAATCCCTGATGGCTGTTCCATCAGGGATTTTCCAAAGGCGAATCTCCCCGTTGTAGGAACCCGAAGCCAGTGTCGAGCCTTCCGGACTGACGGCGATCGAAAGAACATGATCCGTGTGTCCAGCCATGGTTTTCATCACCGCGGCGGTGTCGGCATTCCAGAGGCGAACAGAATTGTCAGCGGAGGCGGTAATCAGCCACGGATTCTTGGAATGCTGAATCAACTTGAGGATGGGGCCATTGTGTCCGGCCATGGTCTTGGCCTGCTTGGCACCCTGATCGTTGGTGATGGTCCAAGACCTGATTTGACGATCCTCCCCGGCGCTGTAGCCGAGCTTGCCATCCGCCTTGAGGGCAACACCAAAAACAGGGTTTTGGTGATCCGGGAAAGTGAGCAAAGATTCCTTGGCCGTGATGTCCCACAACTTGGCGGTCTTGTCACGGCTGGCGCTAGCCAAGCGTTTGCCATCGGCGGAAAACGCAACGCCAAAAACCCAATCGGCGTGATTCTCGATGCTTTGAAGCAATTTGGCGCCGGCAATGCCCGGGGAAAGATCCCACAGGTGAATCATGCGGTCGCAACCCCCGGCGGCCAAGGACTTGCCATCGTTGGAAAGCGCGAGGCATTGAACCTCGTCATCGGTTTCCAGAAGCCTTCGCACGAGAACCTTGGTGTCGGACACGCCATCAAACCACGCTATGCCGTCGGCGGTTTTGGCCGGCGCGGCCTTAAGGTTGTAAACGGAAACATCGCCCTCTTCACCAGGCCTGCCTCCTCCCGCTACCAGCATTCCATCGGGAAGGAAAACGAGGGACATCGCCCGGCGGGAGCGGGTTTTCAGCCTGCCGGTAAGTTTTCCACTCTCGGTGTCCCAGATGGTGAGTTCATGATGGCCGCTGGCGACAAGCGACTTGCCGTCAGGTGAGAAGGCCAAGGCCGTCATCTGCACGGGATATGAGTATTTCTCCAAGGGGGCCGGAGGAGTCCAGCGCCTGCGAAGTTCCTTGACAATGTCCGTTGAAGGTGTGAGCTCGGAGTCGATCTTGGCACCTTGGGCAATCCAGCGTTCAATCACGGCGATTTTCGCGGCCGGAAGGGCGTCGCCAGTTTCCTTGGGAGGCATACGGCTCGCATCCGAAGCTTTCAGCACATCGACCAGGTGGCTTTCGTCGGGTTTTCCGGGAACGATCGGATCGTCCTTGGTGCCGCCTTTCCTGAGTGCTTCGATCTTGGTCATGTCCAGCTTGCCCTTGGGGTTCTTGGCCCCGTGGCAGCCAAAACAGTTTTCCTTGAATATGGGAGCAACATCTCGGATGAAGCTGACGGGAGAGTTGTCCCGGCCCCCCTGCTGAGACCATGCTGGCAGGGAGGAGGATAGCAGCATCGCAACTACCATCAGGAAGCGAACCATGGTTGAACTCCGGAAATGATTCATTCTATTCGTTAACCGGCAGTTTTTGGCGTTTCATCACCGAAGCAGGTGTGGTTCCTTAAGTCTAACCAGAGAAATCGCGCCGCGCGAGATGATTCCGCGGCCCTGACAAGCCGGAACGGGGAAAATCTCAATGGAAGCACAAGGATGGCGGAAACTCCATTGGGGTGACACCCGCTTGCACCATCTCGGTGCCGAAAGGGTTCCCCAAACCGGCGGCTTGCTGATGGTTGTTGAACGCGTCACTCCCAAGGAAAGAGTGCTTGTCGAGGCCTGCTGCAAGCGATCCTTGACTTGGTGTTCGGCTTCCGAGGAAGGATTGGGCCTTTCGATCAAGGCCTGGATTGCCAAGGTGCGCCACCTTCTTGCCGCGGGACTGGCGGTTGCCGTGGCCTCGGAAGACCTGATCGATTCGAATGGCGAAGCTTGGCCGTTGGGCCGTTGGCTTTTGGACATAGTTTCGGGATTCAACTTGCCGGTGCTGCCCGTGGCGTTTTTTCCCCACTGGGGGCATGATCAGGAATGTGGTCCCGGCGGTTGGGTTCCAAGGGCAACCCAGCTTCATGAGAAGCGCGCCGACATTCTGTTTGGCGATTCCATGGCTTGCGCAATCGCCGACGGCAGGACTGTCAGGGACAGGCTTGATCGTCTTTCAACCGACGCAGCCATCGCCCGCAGGAGCCATAACCAGGCTCCCGCCAGGCTTTTCCTGCGCATCGCGCGCAAACGATGGAGTCATCCTTGCCTGCTTGACGGAGCCGTGGCGTCCGGAGAGATGACCTTCGGCAGGGCCCTTACCGCATCCCTTCTCATGGCCGAGTTTTTCAAAAAGGAAATGCCTGGAGAGGACATGGTGGGAGTCTGGCTTCCCACCGGCACGGGTGCCGCGCTTGTCAATGCCGCGATTGGACTGGTTGGAAGGGTGGCCATCAACCTGAACTACACGGCGAGCCAATCGGTCAATGATGCCTGCCTTGACCAGACGACCGTGCGCACCATCGTGACGGCCCGGAGGTTCCTTTCGAAGCTACCGTTCACCCCGGGAGGCGGCAGAAGGCTGCTGATCCTTGAGGATACGGTGGGCAAAGCCAGCGGGTGGGCCAAGGTCAGGGCGTATGCCCGCGCGCTGGCCATGCCTCTAGGGATGCTTGAAGCTTGGCTGGGTTGTGACAGGCGCGGTCCGGATGACCTGGCGACCATCGTCTTTTCCAGCGGATCCACCGGGGCACCCAAGGGGGTTGAACTGACCAACGGTAACATCGTCGCCAACATCCAGTCCCTCGTGACATTCGGGGATATTTTTCCTGAGGACCGGATTCTTGGGATCCTGCCCTTCTTCCACAGCTTCGGGTACACGGTCACCTTGTGGGCTCCGCTCACCCAAGGAATTTCCGTGGCCTACTACCCCGACCCCAGGCAAGGGCGGGAAATCGGAGCGCTGTGCCGGCGTCATCGGTCGACAATCATGCTCTCGACGGCCACATTCCTGCGTTTTTGCCTGAAAAGGTCAGAGCAAGGAGACTTTTCCAGCATTCGATTCCTGGTCTGTGGCGCGGAGAAGTTGCCGCCGTCGCTGGCCCGCGAATTCCAAGGGCGCTTCGGAGTCCTTCCGATTGAAGGTTACGGATGCACGGAACTCGCCCCGGTGACGAACATCAACCTGCCGGACCGGGTGCTGCCCGACGGCAAGACGCTTTGGAGGGACCAGCCGGGAAGCGTTGGAAGAATGGTGACCGGATGCCATGCCCTGATCCTCGATCCGGACACGGGAGAACCGATGCCACCCGGGGAAGCCGGAATGATCCATATCGCCGGCGCGAATGTGATGCGTGGCTATCACGGTCAGGCCCAAAAAACCGCCGAAGTGATCAATAACAGCTATTACAGGACCGGTGATGTTGGATATTTGGACGGTCGGGGGCACCTTGTCATCACGGGCCGACTGTCAAGGTTCGCGAAGTCGGGTGGCGAGATGGTGCCCCTCGAGAAGGTCGAGCAGATGCTTCACGACGAATTGCCAAGCAACGACCGGATATGCGCCGTGACCTGCGTTCCAGACCCGGCACGGGGTGAGAAGGTGGTGGTGCTCTATCTAAGGCCCCTGCTTGAGGAGCATGGGATCGACATTCGGGGTTGGTTGAAGAAGCTTTCCGCGCGCGGGGTGCCGCCCCTTTGGGTGCCATCCGAAAAGGATTGCCATGCCGTGGATGAGATTCCGGTATTGGGCAGCGGCAAACTCGACCTGCAAGCTGTGAAGAAACTGGCGGTTCGGCGCGACGGGGGTGGATCTTCATGAGCGAGGAGGAAGAATCTCCCCGACTTGGCCCGATACCCTGCCGGGTGGTCCTGGTTGAGACTCATTATCCTGGCAACCTTGGGTCGGTTGCGCGCGTCATGCGCAACATGGGACTTTCCGACCTTTGGCTGGTCCGACCGATTGCCCGCCGTGATGACACGCAAGCGGTGAGGATGGCGGTTCATGCCGGCGAGGTGCTTGATGGCGCCAAGGTGGTTGGCACGCTGGCCGAGGCCTTGTCAGGATGCTCGCAGGCGGCCGCCACGGCGGCGCGTGTCGCCGGACCTGTTCGGGAGATCAAGAAAGGATTTCCCCGGGAGATTATTCCCCGGTTGGCCGAGATTGGCACGATTGAAAGACCTGTCGCCCTGGTGTTTGGGCCCGAACCCAGCGGCCTCACCACCGAAGATGTGGCTTTATGCCACCACCTCGTGAAGATTCCCGCCAATCATGCCTACCCCTCGATCAACCTCGCCCAGGCGGTTGCCATTTGCTGCTATGAGATGAGGCTGGCTTGGATTTCGAAGGTGCCAAGGCCCGCGCCTGAACCGGCCACATTCGAGTCGCAGGACCAACTTTTCAGGCATCTGCGGCAAGCCCTGGAGGCGGTGGGCTACCTGTTCGGGGACAAGCAGGAAACCCTCATGCACGGAGTAAGGCATCTCATTTCGCGCATGGGCCCGCAGGAGCGGGACATCAAGCTGCTCCATGGCTTGGCCAGGCAGATCCTTTGGTATGTCCGAACCCATCCGGGAGATCCCGTGACACGGGAATCGATCGACCCGGAGTGAGGCACCCGGGAGAATCACACATCGAGGGCTTCGGCGGATGCCCTCGCGGCTTCCTCCATGATGAACTGGTATCTCATGGCCGGATCCTTTCCGAGCAGGTCAACGAAGGCCCTGTCGGTGTCGAGGATCGATTCGACCCGCACCCTCAAAAGGGTGCGGTGGCGGGGGTCGAGCGTGGTAGCCGCCAGAACCGAGGCATCCATTTCACCCAGGCCCTTGAATCGGGATACCTCAAACTTGGCATTGGCCCGCAGGGAGGCGAGGATTTCCGCCTTGTGGTTGTCGTCCTTGGCCCAATGGGTCTCCTTGCCGACATCAATCCTGTAAAGCGGGGGAAGGGCGATATAAACCCGCCCGGCATCGATGAGGCCCTGCATGTTGCGGAAGAGGAATGCGAGCAAGAGCGTTGAAATGTGGTAGCCGTCGGCATCGGCGTCCATGAGGAGGATGAGCTTGCCGTAACGCAACCCGGCAATGTTGAAGCGGGGACCGGCCCCGGTTCCCAGCGCCAGCACAAGGTCCTTGAGTTCCTGGTTGGCCAGTGCCTTTTCGGTGGTGAGGCCCTCGGAGTTGAGGATCTTGCCGCGTAATGGAAGAACGGCTTGAAAGCGGTTGTTGCGCCCCTGCTTGGCGCTGCCGCCTGCGCCATCCCCCTCGACGATGAACAACTCTGTTTCATCCATAACGGTCGATTTGCAGTCGGCAAGCTTTCCCGGGAGGTTCAGGCGCCGCGTTGTCGCGGATTTTCTGGTGACCTCGGAGACGGCTTCCCGGCTGGCCTGACGGGCCCTGGCCGCCAACACGATTCGACCGATGATCGCGTCCGCGGCCGTCTTGCTTGAGTTGAGCCATGCCTCGAGAGCGGGCCGA
The DNA here is from genome assembly GCA_018970845.1 of Planctomycetota bacterium. Classification (GTDB taxonomy): domain Bacteria; phylum Planctomycetota; class Planctomycetia; order Gemmatales; family Gemmataceae; genus REEB421. The sequence continues at coordinate 2,922 of JAGWVO010000077.1, read as the reverse complement.
ACCGAGCCCTCCACAGCGGCCGTCATCTCGGGGTTGTTGAGCTTTTCCTTGGTTTGGCCCTGGAACATCGGCTCCCGAACGAAGACCGACAAGACGGCAACCAATCCCTCGCGGATGTCCTCCGCGGCGATCGTGAGTCCCTTGATCCTGATGTCATGGGTTTCCATGTAATCACGGATCGCCTTGACAACTGCGGCTTTGAGTCCCGCCTCGTGGGTGCCACCCGCCGATGTGCGGATTCCGTTGACATAGGAGCGAACCGATTCCTCCGTGGCCTCGGTCCAAACCAGGGCGGCTTCCAGTCGTTCGCCGCCCTCCCTGTTGAAAGTGAACGACTGTTCGCAGGCTTTCGGCTTGCCGCTTTCGGTGACCAGGCGGTTCAGGAATTCGGGGATCCCGCCCGGGTGGGAAAGATCCTCCTCGGTGCCGGCATCCTCATCCTTGAAGCGGATCTGGAGACCGGCATGGATGTAGGACATGTCCTCGAGGTGGGAGCGAATCGTTTTCGGGTCGAGGCTGGTCTTGGGGAATATGGCGGGGTCGGGTTCGAACTGGATTGTGGTTCCATGCAGGCGGGACGGGCCCAGCTTGACGAGTTCGCTCGCGGTTTTTCCCTGCTTGAATTCCTGGCGCCATTCACCACCGTCGCGCCTGATCGTCGCGACCAGTTTGCGGGATAGGGCGTTCACCACCGATGAACCCACGCCATGCAATCCACCCGAGTGGATGTAGTTGTCACCTTCGCCAAACTTGGCGCCGGAGTGAAGCGTGGTGAGAATCAGTTCCAAGGCGGGCTTCTTGTGCTTGGGATGCAGGTCGACGGGAATGCCTCGGCCGTTGTCGGACACGGTCACCGAGGCGCAACCCTTGTGGAGGGTAACGGTCACCATCGTGGCATGGCCATTGAGGTATTCGTCGACGGCATTGTCGACGATCTCCCAAACCATGTGGTGCAGGCCCTTGACATCGGTGCCGCCGATATACATCGACGGCCGTTTCCGGACCGGTTCAAGGCCTTCAAGGACCGTGATATCCTTGGCTGAATAACGCGTTTCCGTGCTCATGTTCGTGCCGTCCCTGTCAGCGATCGCCATCCTCGCCAAAAAGCTTGCCCTGCCCGCGGGAGGGCCTTGGAGCCTCGGCTGGGGATTCGAAGAGTTTCCCCTGCTCAACCTCGTCCCAGTTCACGGGCGAGGGGGATGCCGGAACAACCTTCTCGAGTCCGGCCCGCTTGACAAGTTCCGTTCCCTTGCCGCCGCGTCCGACCCGGCCGGTCCTGCTGGTCATTTCATGCACCCGTCCGCCCGGCGTTTCCACCACGAATTTCTCCGAGGCGGAGCGCATCACCTGGGCTCCAAGACAGCGGGCACCCTCCTCAAGCCGCATGCCGATCACTCCCCTGCCGGCGCCTGCAAGGATGGGGATCTCGTCGGCCTCGAAGTGGATCACATGGCCGGAGTCGGCGGCCATGAACAATGACTCCCCGCCCCGAACGACCGCCGCATGCACGACCTTCTCGCCTTCACCCAGGCGGATGCAGCGGCGGCCCGCCTTGGTGCTGGGCTGCGCGAAGAAATCCAGGGGGGTTCGCAGGACCATCCCTGCCGAACTCACCACCAGCAGCAACGGTCCGGACTCACCTTCGCCATGGCCGACAAAGCGGGGGTCGGTGGAAAGGGCCGCGATCACCCGGGCCTGATCGGCCAGCCGGAAAAACTTGGCGACTGGCTCGCCATATCCGGAACTGGGCGGGACATCGTTGATTCGCTGGGTGTAGGCTGTTCCGTCATCGGATATGAACACCACATGGTCGAGCGTGGCCCCGGGCGCCACCGCGACCACGGCGTCGCCTTCCCGAACCCTTGTCGTCTCAATCGACGCCAGTCGTCCCACCCGCTTGATCCATCCGTCGCGGGTAAGGACCACATGGGTGTTTTCACGGGTGATGTAGGCTTCCGGATCGAACTCGATGGCGTCCTCATCGGCTCCGAGGCGGGTGCGCCTGCGGTCCACGATGCTGTTTTTCGTCTTGGGGTCGGGCTCGGCAAGCGCCTCGAGTTCCTTGCGCACGACGCCCCAAAGGCGGGCCTCCGAGGCGAGGATTCGCTCAATCCTGCGCGCCTCCTCCGTTTTTTCGCGCAACTCATCCATGATCTTGCGGATTTCAAGCTGAGCGATCCGGTAAATGGCGGCTTCAAGGATGGCGTCGGCCTGCACCTGATCGAGTCCGAAGGCCCGCATGAGCTTTTCCGCGGCATCGGCCTTTCCCTGGCTCTCGCGGATCAACCGGATGGCCCTGTCGAGGGCATCGAAAATGACCTTGAAGCCCTCAAGGATATGGATGCGCCTGCGCAATTGCTCCAATTCGAATTCGAATCTCCTGCGAACCGTCGCAAGGCGGAAGTCGAGGAAATGCCTGAGGATCGATTTGAGGCCCAGGCGCTCGGGCCGGGTGCGTGAAGGATCGCCCTCCACCGGAACAAGGCAGGTCATGTTGTAGCTGAAAGTGTCTTCAAGGGCCGTGTGCTTGAAAAGATAGGCCATGATCAATTCGGGGTCAGCGCCTTGCTTGATCTCGAGAGCGATGCGAAGCCCGTCCTTTTCATTGGACTCATTGACGATGTTGAGAAGATTGGGGAGTTTTTTGTCCTCGATGATGGCCCCGATGTCCGCCTCGAGCTTGCCCTTGTCAACGCCATACGGGATGGATGTGACAATGATCTGAGGCTTTCGGGCCGAGTCCTCAACCTTGTATTCGCCGCGGATACGGATGGAGCCGGACCCTTCCTCGTAGATTCGCCGCAGTTCCGATCGCTCGGCGAGAACCCTGCCTCCCAAGGGGAAATCGGGGCCCTTGAGCTTGTCGAGCAACTGGGCCACCGTGGCGTCCGGTTCCTCAATGAGGTGAACGCAGGCCTTGAT
>JAGWVO010000619.1 GCA_018970845.1 Planctomycetota bacterium | reverse complement strand
CGTGACCGGCCTCACGATCGGTTCCATCCAGGCATCCGTGGGCAACACCATCTCTGGCAACCTGGGAGCCGGGGTCAGCGTCAACGGCGCCGGTTCGCTGGGCAACACGATCACCGGCAACATCATCGCCTCCAACGGGGGGCCGGGCATCTCCCTCACGGGCGGCGCCAACGGGTCGCAGGCGGCGCCTGTTCTCGCCTCCGTCAGCGCCTACCGCACGAGCGGTTCCGTGACCATCTCGGGCAATCTCGCGGCCAAACCCGGCTACTCGGGCCAATACCTGATCCAGTTCTTCATCGGTTCCGCATCCGCTTCGGGACAACCGTGCCAAGCCTCCTCCCTGCTGGGTTCCATCACCCAGGCGGCCGGGCCAATCAACGCCGTTTTCCCGCTGGCAGCCGCCAATTTCGGTGACTATGTCATCGCCACGGCGACTCCCGTTCCGGCCTCGCCGACCCTGGCCGGATCGATGGGAACATCGGCGTTTTCCGTGGCGTCCCAGGTCAACACCGTGATTGTGACTTCGCTTGCCGACGCCGGCGCCGGTTCGCTGCGCAACGCCATCCGGTTCGCCAACCAGTTCCCGTTCACCAAGACCATCACCTTCCAAACGCCACCAAGGTCCAACCAGTTGTTCCTGGCAAGCGCCTTGCCGGCCATCACCGCCCCGACCGTGTTCAACGGCATCATCACCAGTGCCGCGGGCCAGGTGACCGGCAACGCCGCCATCAACGGAAGCCGGATCCCCGGCGCCGCCAGCGGCCTGACCCTGATGCCCGGCGCCGCCGGGTCGGCCGTGTTCAACCTCGGCATCCAGGGCTTCTCGCGGGGTAATGGAATCATCGCGCGGGCGAACAACCTCACCATCAATTCGAACCGCTTTTACAACAACCTGATCGGCGTCAACATCGCCAACCTTTCAGGAGCCATCGTCTCGTCCAATACGCTCACCCTTTCCGGACATGGCATTCTGGCCTCGGGTGCCACGGGTGGCTCCCTGGTCGCGGGCAACACCATCGCCAGGTCGCGCTTCACGGGTGTTCGGCTCGTCAACGCCATGCAACTCACCGTGGGCATCAAGGGAATCGGAAACACCATCACCGGAACAGGAACAACCTCGTTGGCAACGGCCGGCATATACGCGACCGGGTCGCTCACGGGGACACTTGTCCAAGGCAACCGGATCCAGTCGGGGGGCAACGGAATCGTCCTGGCGAGCGCCCGGAAAATCACTATTGGTGGAACATCGCTGACCCCGCGCGCCGGGGAAAACACCATCGTGGCCAATGCCGGGATCGGCCTCTATGCCGCCGGTTCGTGCGCCAACTCCTCCGTCAGCGGCAACACCATCGTCAACAATCAGCGCAATGTTTCCATCGGCCAGGCGAGAAACCTCTCGTATCTGCCGGGTGTCGCCTATATCTCTCCCTTCGCCGTCCCGCTGGATCCGTCCATCGCCTCATGGACAAGCGACTTCACAGCCAGAACCGCCGCCATCATCGCCAACTCCACCCCGCTTCCGGCCAACTGGTACAGCTCCAATTACAACCAACTCCCTTACGGGCCGCTGAATCCGCAACTTCTCTCGGTTCCCGCCAGCACATCCACCGGACTCAATCCGGCCATCGACCGCGGCAACCCGGTCAACTTGCCGGTGGCGAACACGACACCCGCCGGTGTCGATTTCTCCTACTGGCAAACGCAACGGCTTCTGGCTGCCGCCGTTTCCCTCATCGGCAATCCATACCAACACTTGCACATTCCGCAGTTCAATCCGGCCCTGGTGAGCCCGGGCAATTTCACATGGTCTCCGGTGAGCAGTAATGCGCACCTTCAAACTTCCCAGATGCTCATCAACCAAACCCACCAGCCGAGGGTGCCCAACCCCTACAAGCCCGTTTACGGCCAGCCCGCCGCCGGCATC
>JAGWVO010000618.1 GCA_018970845.1 Planctomycetota bacterium | reverse complement strand
GAGGCCGTCATTGAAGAACTTTATTTGGCATCCCTTGGAAGGAAGCCTGACGCCGTCGAGACCAAGTCGGCGACTGAATCAATGGCGCAGGCTGCCAATATCAAGGAAGGTGCCGAAGATCTTCTTTGGGCTCTCCTCAATTGTCGCGAATTTCAATTCAACCATTGATCTGAAACTGCCTCACAAGGCTCCCAATCCCGGTCCGTTGAGCCCGGCAGTCGTCACCATTCCGTCAGTGACGCGGAACAATCCGGGATGTGTGACTTCCCATCCCATGTTGGCCGCGGGCATGTATTGCCGCGCATTCGCCTCGATCGCCGCCATTCCGGGAATGTGCGCCGCCAAGCTGGCCGAGTGCACGAGGCTGGCACCTGGACAGGTGAGGTCCTGAACGCACAGGAACATACCCATCCGCCTTGCCGCGGCGGCCATCAGCAATGATTGCGTCTGGCCCTTGCACGCCTTGAGTGCAGCGCCTGTGTAACCCATCTCCCTGGCTAGTTCTAGGCTTTCCAGATCCACAAGGGATTCATCAATCACCACCGGTTTGAGGGACGAGGCCCGGTGCATGCGGTTTGACCTGTCGGCCTTGAGATCGCGCTTGGTGGGTTGCTCGATATAGGCGACACGGTCGTAGGCTCGGCCGCAACTCTCCCGAACCTTGGCCAGGAACTCAAGGAGATAGTCGACCGATCCACACCGTTCGTTGAAGTCGAGGGAATATTGCCAAGTATCGATACCGCGGCGGGATTGGGCCGTGTCCGCCACTTCTTCGACTTTACGCACCCGCCCAACATCCCATGCCAGGTCGTCTCCGTTGAGCTTGATCTTCAGGTGGGTCAGGCCATTGAACGGGATCCATTCCTCGAGTGTTTCGGGCAATCCGTCACCCACAGGATTCGAGAGCTCTGATCGGTCCAGCGGATCGAGCGCGCCAACAAGGTGATAAAGCGGCAACCGCGCGACGGGTTCGGGCAGAACATGATCCTCGAGGAAAACATCGGCATAACCGTGACCCAGGAACCTCGACAGGTCACCAGGCAATTGGTCGCGTCCGTAGCATTTCCAGACGCTTGTTCCTAGCAGCTTTCCGAATCCGTCATGCAACGCCGCGTCGAAAGGGCTGCCTGCCACGAGCGCGGCCAGAACTGGAACTGGTTCTTCGAGGCCCAGCTTTTCCGTCGCCTCAGCGGCAAAGCCCTTCATTTGTTTTTCCATTTCCCAGCCCAAGTCCATCGGGTGGCCGGTTTCTCGCTCGGATTGCCAGGTTTGGCCGACCCGATTGCCGACCCATTCGAGAGCTGCGAGCGTTTGAGCGTAAGTGAGCTTTCGTGATGGGAATGACCAGACATTTCCAAGAGGCATGGAGCCGAAGCCGGTGGCCTTGGCGCCGTTGGATCCGATCACGCTGACCGCCGCGTGGAACAGTGTTGCCTTATCGACCGCCACTCCGCCGAATTTGATGGGGGATCGGTACTGGTATTCCTCCGTTTTCCAAGATACCGATTCAATTCGCATGGTGGTCATGGTTGGCTCCGGCTTGAGACGGGCTTATGCTAGTGTTCCGAAGAATGGATGGAAGGAGTTTCCCATGATGGTTGCGGCCCTTGTAATTGCCTTGTTCGCCGATCCGAATCCCGTCGCGGTGGCCGAGGAGGCTTACAAGAAGCAGGACTACGCCAGTGCGGCGAAAATCGTCGGGGCTTGGGTTAAGGTCAATCCCGATTCCAAGGAAGGCCTATCGCTTCTTGGTGCCGCGGAATTCATGCGGGGTGACATGAAGGCCGCGCTTGAGGCTTGGGATCATCAGGTGAAGGTGCACAAGGCGTCTTACGCTCCCCACTGGCAGCGCGGCATAGCCCTTTATTATGCCGGCCGGTACAAGGAGGGGCGTGAACAGTTCGAGGCCTATCAGGCCGTGGATGG
>JAGWVO010000617.1 GCA_018970845.1 Planctomycetota bacterium | reverse complement strand
GGGCTGTGTGGGGCGCCAACCCCACGGTGAACAGGGACACCCAGAAGATGGACGGTGGCCGTTCCTGCGTCCAATGCAGGGGAGCCACCGGCCCGAAGTACACACAATTAGCTACACGACCCTGAATTCCTTGGATATGTGCTCAATAGTCCCCAGGTTGTAAGCCAGAAAGCGAGCAAAGGCCAAGGCGATGCCGTCGTGCACATAAGTGCCAAGGCTTTGGCTGAGGTCATTATTCCGCTCCCCCCCCTCCCCGAACAACGCGCCATCGCGGCGGCCTTGAGCGATGTGGACGCGCTGCTGGACGGGCTGGACCGCCTCATCGCCAAGAAGCGCGACCTCAAGCAGGCCGCCATGCAGCAGCTCCTGTCCGGCCAGACCCGCCTCCCCGGCTTCACCGGGGCGTGGGAGGTGAAGCGGCTGGGGGAGTTGGCAGACATCGTCAGCGGCGGCACTCCGCGCACCAATGAACCATCATATTGGAACGGCGAAATCAAGTGGTGTACGCCCACCGACATCACTCGTGACCATGGTAAGTACCTCACCGAAACGGAACGTACGATCTCGCGTTCGGGGCTACGCAATAGCGGCGCGGTGTTGTTGCCTGTTGGCGCACTTCTTCTGTGTAGCCGCGCAACAATCGGAGAACTCAAGATCGCGACTGAACCTGTCTGTACGAACCAGGGTTTCAAATCTCTTGTCTGTCGCGCATGCACGAGCAATGAGTTTTTGTACTATAGGTTGCGAGCAATGAAGCAGCAAATGATTGAGCGTGCTTTCGGTTCAACGTTTCTTGAGATCTCTCAAAGAAATGTGTCGGCGTTGGAGCTGGCGATGCCGACACTCGCCGAGCAAACCGCCATCGCCGCCGTCCTCTCCGACATGGACGCCGAACTCGCCGCCCTCGAAGCCCGCCACGAAAAGACCCGCCTGCTCAAGCAGGGCATGATGCAGGAGCTGCTCACCGGCCGGACGCGTCTCGTGTGAGGCTCCCCCCGATTCTCAGCCTTTTCGACGGCGGCCCCACGGTGATCCCGGAGTTCCCGCCTGGCCACGTCCGGAGCCAGGATCAGTTCCGTGGGTTTTCCGAACTTTTCGTTCGACCACCCCTGCAGGGTGAGCTACATGCACGGCGTACCGATGCCACCGCCGCGTTCGGTCGGGGTGGCCGGTGGCTTCCGGCTCCTCACCCGCTTGCGCACCCCGTTGGCGCTATTGACAATGGCGAACGCACTATGAATGTTCTTGGAGTTACATCCCCCCTGTCGCTGCGGCGCAGGGTGCGAGGCCGCCGCAAGGCGGCCTCTGCTTTTATGTAAGGTCTTTTATGACAAGAACTTATGTCTATGTGGACGGGTTCAACCTGTACTACGGCGCCCTGAAAGGGACCCCGTACCGCTGGCTGGATCTGGAACAGCTGTGCCGGTTGCTGTTGCCCCCGAACAACGTGGTGCGAATCAACTATTACACCGCCAAGGTTGGAGCTCGGGTTGGCGATCCCGACCAGCCGTTCCGACAGCAGGCCTACCTGCGGGCGCTGGCCACCCTCCCCACCGTACGGGTGCACCTGGGGCACTACCTCAGCCACCCCGTGTGGATGCCGTTGGAAGTGCCACCACCGCAAGGACCTCGGTTCGTTCGGGTCATCAAGACCGAGGAGAAGGGCTCCGACGTGAACATCGCCACTCACCTGGTCAGCGACGCCTACGAAAATGCGTTCGACTGCGCTGTGCTGGTGACCAACGATTCCGACCTGCAAGAACCAGTGGAGGTTGTTCGCAACCGGCTGGGAAAGCAGGTCGGGATCCTGAATCCGCACATGCACCCGGCCATGTCCCTCCAGAGGGTAGCCACCTTCATGAAGCCCATCCGGTCTGGCGTCCTCCAATCCAGTCAGTTCCCCGACGAACTCACGGACGCGAGGGGTACCTTCT
>JAGWVO010000616.1 GCA_018970845.1 Planctomycetota bacterium | reverse complement strand
GTTCGAGGTTTGGGGCGAGGCTCGGCTTCCCCTGCCGGAACCGCCCCATCCGGCGGGCAACATCGCCCACAATCCGGGCGATAGGCCTTTCCCCAAGGCGAGCGCCTCGCATTTCGACCGTTTTGGCGGCAAGCCGGCCCTCGCCATCGATGGAAAGACCAACTTCCTGCCCAGCCCCACCAACCGCTGGACCAGTTATGAATCCAAGGGTGAAACAGACTGGCTCGAGGTGGACTTTGGAGCCGCGAAGTCGTTTCACAGGGTCGAATTGGCCATCTACGACGATCGTGGCGGAGTCCAGCCACCGGTGAAGTACGACATTGAATATTGGGATGGCGCGGCCTGGAAGCCCGTGGCGGGAATCCGCAAGTCGCCGGAGCGTCCGGCCGGCGGACGGTTCAACGAGGCCAGGTTTGATCGTGTCGAGTCAACGAAGGTGCGCGTCGTCTTCACCCATGCGGGCAAGGCGCGCAGCGGCGTGTCTGAAATATTCGTCTGGAGCGAATGAGCATGCCATCGTGACGCCCATTCCGGCGCATGGCCGCGCGGGGGCCCCATCAAAACACACGGCCCGGAGGTGGCTCCGGGCCGGTTCGCTTGGGCGGCGGGTGGGCGTCAGATCAGTTCGCGGATCGGCTCGCCATCGGGAAGCATTGGCATCGGCCGGCCGGAATGGTCGAGGAAATTGACATCCTTGTAAGGGATGTCGAGATGGCGCATCACGGTGGCCCACAGGTCGTTGGGCACCAGAGGCCTGTCCTTGGGGTTTTCGGCCTTGGAAGTGGTGGAACCCACCACCTGCCCCATCTTGAGGCCGCCGCCGGAGACCAGCACCGACATCGCCTGCGGCCAGTGGTCGCGGCCCGGTTGCATCACGCCCGTCTGCGTGCCGACCGAGGAATTGATTTTGGGCGTCCTGCCAAATTCGCCCGTCACCACCAGCAGCACGCGCTTGTCGAGTCCACGGTCGTACAGGTCGTCGATCAGCGCGCTGACGGCCTGGTCGAGCAGCGGGAAACGCCAGCGGGCGTCATCGAAGATGTGGCCGTTCACGGCGTGGCTGTCCCAGTTGTAAAGCACGCCCTTGGGCCATGACTGGCCAAGCACATTGGGGCTCTCCAGCACCATGGTGACGAAGCGGGCCCCGGCCTCCACCAGCCTGCGGGCCATGAGCGCCCTCTGACCGTAGGCGTGCCAGCCATAGGCTTCGCGAACCCTCTCCGGCTCATTGCGAAGGTCGAACGCCACCCGCGCCGTGGAGTTGGAGACGAGGTCGAGGGCCTTGGCGCGGAACGCCTCGGGGCCGCTTTGGCGGCTGAGAACGGGCGCCGGGGAACTGATGGAATCGAGCAGTTCAAGCCGCTCGCGAAGTTTCATGGTGGAGTTTTCCCGCTTCTCCAGGTTGCGAACCTGGAAGTCGGGCCGGCTCGGGTCGCCGCCCACGGTGAACGGATGCGAGCTTGGTCCCAGGTAAGCCGAGCCCAGGCTGAAGGTGTCGATGCCGGTGCGGCCGCCGTCCGTCTGGACCACATAGCCGGGCATGCCGGGCGTGGCGTCGCCAAGGACCTTGCTGATCATCGAGCCGACGGCGGGGTAATCGTTCACGAATTCCACCGGGGAAAGCGGATCCCGGCCGGTCATGAACTTCTTGTGGCCGCCGCCATGGTCGGAAAACTTGTGGGCGATCGAACGGATCAGGCTGAAGCGGTGGGCGCGCTTGGCCTGCATCGGGAACAGTTCGCAGATGTCGAGACCGGGCACGGTGGTCTTGATCGGATTGAAGATGCCCCGGTACTCGGAGGGGGCGTTGGGCTTCATGTCGTAGGTGTCTTGGTGGGGCGGTCCACCCGGAAGCCACAGGAAGATCACGGCGGGGTCGGAATCCTGCCCCAGCCGGCTGGCCTGGCCTGGCAGCGCCGTCAGCCCCGAACCAGTGACGG
>JAGWVO010000076.1 GCA_018970845.1 Planctomycetota bacterium | reverse complement strand
ACTTGACCTGCATCAATGGGTGATGTTCATCCTCCCATGCCGCCGGAGGCGGGGCATGGTCGCCGCCCATGAATCGGACTCCAAGGGAATAGCCATGCGGAACCTGCTTGTCGTGACGGTGATCACCATCTTGATTCCTCTCGTCGCCAACCGATTGACAGCCGGCGATTCCGGGGATGGATTCATCAGCCTTTTCAACGGCAAGGACTTGTCCGGTTGGATGTACAAGGGCAGCCAGGAGAACCTCGCCGGCAAGACCGAGACGGCGGACAAACGGTTCGCCGTCGAGAACGGCGCGATCGTCGCCAGGGAAGGCAAGGGAATCAAGGATCTTTACGCCCTCAAGTCGTTCGACAAGGACTTCCAGCTCAAGCTGGAGTTCCGGGCCTCATTGAAGTCCGACAGCGGAGTTTATGTGCGCGGGTCCCAGCTTCAGGTCCGTGACTATGTGCGCCGCAACGAGCGCCCGCAACTCAAGGGCAAGTTCAAGGACGACGATTGGAACGCGCTCGACATCACCGTGAAGGCCGGCGTTGTCGTCAGCAAGGTGAACGGCAAGACCCTCACGGAATCGGATTCATTCGAACTTTCCGTCAGGAATGGAAAGCCCGCGGCCAAGCTCAACGGCAAGGAGGTCGAGGCGAGGGACATCTCGGTCAAGAATGCGGTGATCGCCTCATGCCTGTGCAATGGCGTGCATATCGAGGACATGACCGTTCCCGCGACCGGAGGAATTGGCGTTCAGGCAGAATCGGGCAAGTTTGAATTCCGCAATATCCGGATCAGGGAGATCAGGTGAGCTGGATTCGACATGCCTGCCCGGATTTGTCGAATGGTCGTGAGCATCAGGAATCTCGATTGGATTAAGGCTATCATGCTCTTTCAAGTCGCTTTTTGTGGCGGCTTCCAATTGATTGAGCCATTGAAACCGAGTTCACAGCGGCTGGCTACTATAAGCAAGTGGAGTTCATGTCCAAGGTCGCAATTCTCAGTGTAATCAACACGCCCCTCTTTTCGTTCAAGGCTCCTAGAGCGATGAACGGACCTCATATCCGAAGCCCAGACAAAGGCTGACAATGCTCGGCAGCCCCCGGTGAAAAGTGACTGGTGTGGACTTGGATTTGAATCCGCACTCCAACCAAAGGCGGGCAGGATAATGGCGGCCAAGATCCTTATACATCACATTACGTATCCGAACAATAGCCAAATAGAACCCGATGTCGCCGGCCAGTTCCCTGGTTTTTCCCCGATGGGTGGCGCGAGGTGCCTGCCGCGTATACGATCGGTTCCAACACAGAACCCTTGGGTAGCCTCCATGACATTCCAGACCCTTGCCGCGATTTTCCTGTCCGTTCTGGCCGACCCGGCGCCATTCAGGGCCGGCGCCTCCACCAGCAACATCACTCCGCCGCTGGGAGTTGGAATCATCGGCGGATTCGTCCCGTTTCCGGCCACGCATGTCCATGACGAGCTCCATGCCCGCTGCCTCGTGCTTGACGATGGTCAAGGGAAGCTGGCCATCGTGGTGTGCGACCTCCTGGGCATTGACCGGATCGTTAGCGACCATGCCCGGGAGCTGATCGCCATCGACCCTGGAATTCCCAAGGAGAGGGTCTTGATTTCAGGAACCCACACCCATTCGGCGGGCAGCGCCTTGGGGAGCGATCCGCGCGTCGTGAAGCAGACGATGGATGATTACCAGAAGTTCGTGGCGATCAGGATCGCCGACGGGGTCAGGCGCGCCGCGAACCTGCTCAGGCCCGCCGAGGTCGGCATCGGTTCGGTGGACATACCGGAGCATGTCTTCAACAGGAGGTGGTATCTCCGCGAAGGCGCCATGCCTCCCAACCCGTTTGGCGGCATCGACAAGGTGAAGATGAATCCGGGCGCCGGCAGCAAGGATCTCCTTGAGCCCGCGGGACCGACGGATCCCACGGTTTCCTTCCTCGCCCTGCGCGAGGCCGGCGGAGGCAAGCCCATCTCCCTTTTCGCCACCTATTCGCTGCATTATGTCGGCGGCGTGGGTTCAGGGCATGTCTCGGCCGATTACTTCGGAATGTTTTGCGAGTCGCTGGGAGGCAAGATGGGCGCGGCGGGCCAGCCTGTTCCGTTTGTTGGACTGCTGGCCAACGGCACCAGCGGCGACATCAACAACATCAATTTCCGTTCTCCCCGGCCGGGAAAAAAGCCATACGAGCAGATGAGGTTCGTCGCGGATGATGTGGCTTCCAAGGTCGCCGCGGCGGTTTCCACAGTCTCCTACAAGCCGCGGGCCGCGCTCGATGCCAGATACGACGAGTTGGCCGTGGGCGCGCGGCGGCCTGACGCCGCCATGCTGGAATGGGCCGACAAGACGATCGCCGACACGACCAAGGATCCGGCCAAGGGCAACCTTCCGGCCATTTACGCCCGCAGGGTCAAGCGCATGGCGGAGCATCCGCCCACTTTGCCGATGCCCCTGCAGGTGCTCCGGATCGGTGATGCCACCGTGGCCACCATGCCTTGCGAGGTGTTTTGCGAGATCGGGCTGGAATACCGGAGGCGGAGTCCGGTGAAACCGGCCTGGATGGTGTCGTTGGCGCATGGCTACTACGGATACCTGCCCACCCCCAAACACCATGGCCTGGGAGGTTATGAAACCTGGATGGGCACCAACAGGCTGGAGGAGAAGGCCTCCGACCTGATGCTCGAGAAGCTGCTCAAGATGACGGCCGAAATGTCGCGATGAGCCGGGTTAGAGCCTGACGAAAGACCCCGTGGAGGCCGACTTGTAGATCGCCTCGATCAATTCCACGGCCCTTCTTCCTTCCCGGCCGTCGACCAGCGGCTTGCCGCCCGAGCGAATGGCCTGGGCGAAGTCTCGCAGCTGGCGGGCGTGGCCCTCGTGGGAAATCGCCGCGGGATTGCTGGCGCCGCCCGAGGCCCCGGTTTTCTGCCGGAACCTTTCGCGGATCTCGTTGTCGCGGGGGTCTTCCTCGCGAAAGGTCCAGTGGACGAGGTCGTCCTGCTCCACGAACGCCGTCCCTCCGTCGCCATGAATGGCGATGGTCTTCGGAAATCCGGGATGCACGGAGGTGGTGGCCTGGATGACGCCCAGGGCGCCGTTCTTGAACCTGAGGCAGGCGACGGCGGTGTCCTCGACCTCGATGCGCTCGTGGGCCAGTGTGGCGACATGGGCTCCGACGGAATCGACCGCCCCCATGAGCCACAAAAGCAGGTCGACATTGTGGATGGCCTGGTTCATGAGGGCCCCGCCGCCGTCGAGGGCCTTGGTGCCTTTCCAACCGCCCTCGTCGTAGTAGGCTTGTGACCGCCACCATTTGCAGGTGGTTTCGGCGAGGGTGAGGCGGCCGAAGCGCCCGGCCTCGACCGCGGCCTTGACTTCGCGGTTGGCATCGCCAAAGCGCGACGGGAAGATGGCGCCCAACAGCACCCCGCTGGAATTGCAGGCGTCGATGAGTTCGTCGCAGCGCGCGGTGGTGACTTCGAGGGGCTTTTCCACCACCACATGCTTGCCCGCCCGCGCCGCCACCTTGGCCGGTTCGAGGTGGGCTCCGGAGGGCGTCGTGATGATCACCACATCCACGCCGGGCTGGGCGATGGCCTGGCCGAGGTCGGTGAACAGGCCCGCGCCAGCCAGGGAGAGTTCATCGGCCATTTTCCTGGCGGCCTCGGTGGAACGGCTGACAAGTCCCTTGACCCGGGCCCCGGGAACCTCGGCCAGGGCGCGGGCGTGAAACCGCGCGATCATGCCGCAGCCGACAATGACGAATCCGAGTTCCCGTGTCATGGAGAAGTCCCCCCGCGCCTGACGAAGGCCTGCCGGCCGTAATGCACACCGCTGGCGAGCGCCGCTGCAAGCATGATCCAGACGGAGGCCCCGAGCGCCAAGTCCATCCATGGGCCCGGTCGGTTCGAGCCAAGCCATTCGCGAACCAACGCCAGCGAGATCGCCACCACCTGGGCCACCATTTTCACCTTGCCCGACCAATCGGCGCCAAATGGCACGCCGCGGCGTTCCATCTCCCCCCTCAGGCCTGTCACGATGAATTCGCGCCCGACCAGCAACGCCACCATCCAGGGTTCGAGGTAGCCGCCCCTCATTCCGGCGGGCACAAGGCAGACCAGGGTGCCGAGGACGGCGACCTTGTCGGCAAGCGGATCCAGAACCCGGCCCAGAGAGCTCGATTGTTTCCAGGCGCGGGCGAGGGCGCCGTCGAGCCAGTCGGTGATGGAAACCCAGGCCCACAGCGCCAAGGCGGCACCCCAGGCCTCCAGCGCGATCGCCGCGCACAATGGCGCGGTGGCCGCAAGCCGCGAAAGAGACAGCAGGTTGGGGATGGAACTGAAGCCGGGCTCGCTTGGCGTGGTGGTCATGAACCGCTCCGGCGGGAGGCTAGCGTCGCCGGGCCGGCTTGCCCACCAGGTCGTAACCGTCGGCACCCGTGATCTCCGCCCGGATGATGGAACCGGGCTCCAGAGCGCGGGCCTTGACGCGGGCGACGGGATCGATGTCGGGAGCGTCGGCCATCGTGCGGCCAATGTGCCAGCCCGGCAACTCAGGGTCCGGCCCGTCCACCATCACCGGGATCACCTGCCCCACCCGGGACTCGGCATGGGCAAAGGCGACTCGCTGCTGCACGGCCATGAGATGGTCGCGCCTGCGCGCCTTCTCGGCCTCATCGATGGCGCCGTCGAGGCGCGCCGATGGCGTGGTTGGTTCATGGCTGTAGGCGAAGACTCCCAGCCTTTCGATCCTCGCCTCTTCCACCCAATCGGCAAGCTCTTGGAATTCGGCTTCGGTTTCCCCGGGAAAACCGACGAGGAAAGTGGAGCGAAGAACCAGGCCCGGAATCCCCGCGCGAAGGCGGCCGATGATTTCCTCGGTGGCGGCGCGCGTTGTCTTGCGGTTCATGCGCCTCAGCACGCGATCGTTGATGTGCTGGAGGGGCATGTCCAGGTAGGGGACGATTTTGCTGGCTCCCGCGAGGGTTTCCACCAAGTCATCGCCAACATGCGCCGGATAGGCGTAATGAAGCCGGATCCAGTCGATGCCTTCGACGGTGTCGAGGTCTCGCAGGAGAGCGGCAAGGCGGGGTTCGCCGTAAAGGTCGATTCCGTAGTAGGTGCTGTCCTGGGCGACGAGGCAAAGTTCGCGCACCCCGTCGGCGGCGAGTTCGCGGGCCTCCTTCATCACCTCGTCGTGGGGCTTGCTGACATGCTTGCCGCGCATCTGGGGAATCGCGCAGAAAGTGCAAAGCCTGTCGCAGCCTTCGGATATTTTCAGGTAGGCGTAGTGCCTTGGGGTCGCGCGCAGCCGGGCGGTGTCTTCGAGCGCCTTGACAGGCGCGGGCCGGAAAATCCCTTCAATATCCTGTGTCGCCAGCCTTTTGCGGCCTTTGCGGGCGCCTGCCCTTTCAAGGCTGATTTCCACGGCTTGGGCGATCTCCTCCCGGCCGAAAACCCCCACGAGGTGGTCGAGTCCGGGAACCTGGTCGTGAAGGCCGTCCTTCTCCCGCTCGGCCAGGCAACCCGCGGCGATCACAGCCTTGACCTTGCCGCCCGTCTTGAGTTCCACCATTTCGCGGAGCACGCCCAACGATTCCTGCCGGGCAGGTTCGATGAACCCGCAGGTGTTCACCACCACCACATCCGCCTGGGCCGCGTCCGGAATGAGCGTGAAGCCCTCCTGGGCCAACTTGCCCAGCATGCGCTCGGAGTCGACAAGGTTCTTGGGGCAGCCAAGGCTCACGAAGGCGAAAGTGCTCATGTCATGGAGCATACACGAAAAACGAGGCGGCCAAGGCGATGGAGCCAAGGCCGGCCGCAAGTTCGCGTCTTGAATGAAGGGTTGTCAGGAATTGATCAGGTCAATGGCCTGCATTTGCGAGAGCGACACATCTTCCCAAGCCGTGTTCTTGCCTCCGCCGGCATAGACACGCACCGAGTTTCGGCCAAGGAGAATCATCTCGGGATTGAGAATGTCCACTTGCTTGCCGCCGGTGAGGCTGATGCGGAAGGGGCGGAACGGTTCAGCGACAATGTGTTCGCCAACTTTGCCAAAAGGGACCATATATCCAATTCCTGGGACAAACGCTGAAAGGGGAGGTGTTCCCTTTCAATAACTCGATTTTCCATGGCGCTGGGGTTGCTATCGGGGGACGATCGCAACCGGTTGGCAAACCGGTAAGGTGTACCAGCAATGAAAATCTTGAAAGGATTGTAACACGCCCGGACGGATTTGACCAGCGGACTTGGGGTGCCTCCGGAACAAGCGTGGCTTCGCTGAACTTTTCCAATCCCCGCGCAACGATTATGCTGGCAATCCGGTCCAAGCCGCCCCCTCTCCGGCGGCCGGGCCCCTTGGTGTGCCATGAGCGACGACAGGATCCTGATATTCGACACAACCTTGCGGGACGGCGAACAGTCTCCCGGCGCCAGCATGAACCTGGGTGAAAAGCTTCAGGTGGCCCATGCCCTCAAGGAGTTGGGCGTCGATATCATCGAGGCCGGATTCCCGATCGCCTCCCCCGGGGACTTCGAGGCTGTCCAGGCCATTGCCCGGCAGGTGACGGGACCCGTGATTTGCGGCCTTGCCCGTTGCAACAACGCCGACATTGACCGCGCAGCCGAGGCCCTCAAGGACAATCCGAGACCGCGGATCCATGTGTTCCTGGCCACATCAGCCATCCATCGTGAATTCAAGCTCAAGATGGCCAAGGACGAGATCATCCGCAGGGCCGTTGAAGGGGTTCGCCGCGCCAAGTCCCATGTGTCGGATGTCGAGTTCAGCCCCGAGGATGCCGCGCGCACCGAACTCGACTTCCTCGCCGAGGTTGTTTCGGCCGTGGTCGAGGCCGGCGCCACCACCGTCAACATTCCCGACACGGTCGGCTACGCGGTGCCCGAGCAATACGCGGCCTGCATCGGCCACCTGCGCAGGCATGTGCGGGGAATCGACAAGGTTGTCCTTTCAGTCCATTGCCACAACGACCTGGGCTTGGCCGTGGCCAACAGCCTTGCGGCGGTCCGCGAGGGCGCCCGTCAGATCGAGTGCACCATCAACGGCATCGGCGAGCGAGCCGGAAACGGCGCCCTCGAGGAAATCGTGATGGCCCTGCGCACCCGGCGCGACTTCTTCGGGTTGGAAACCGGCGTCCAGACCAAGAGGCTTTATTCCACCAGCCGGCTCATCAGCCATGTGACAGGCATCGCCGTGCAGCGCAACAAGGCGATCGTGGGGCAGAACGCCTTCGCCCATGAGGCGGGCATCCATCAGGACGGGATGCTCAAGGAGCGCAGCACCTACGAGATCATGCGTCCCGAGGATGTCGGAGTGCCCCAGACCGAACTCGTGCTCGGCAAGCATTCGGGCAGGCACGCCCTCAGGCAACGGGTGATCGACCTGGGATACCACCTGGACGACGGTCAGCTTGAAAAGGTCTATGAGGCCTTCAAGGTGCTGGCCGACCGCAAGAAAACGATCTACGACGCCGACATCGAGGCCCTTTGCGAGCAGCAGGTGCATTCCACCGAGCCGGGCCAAACCGCCTGGACGCTCGAGGCCGTCTCGTGCAACGCGGGATCCGCCACGATTCCCTCGGCGGTTGTCTGCCTGTGGGACAAGGAAGGCACCATCCACCGGGATTCGGCCATTGGCGACGGCCCGATCGACGCCGTGTTCAAGGCGATCGAGCGGATCACGGGAATCCAGGTGGTCCTCAAGGATTATCGCCTTCGCAGCGTCACCGTGGGAGAGGATGCCCAGGGCGAGGCCCACATCGAGGCCGAGCACCAGGGCAAGAGCATGTCGGGCCGGGCCATCAGCACCGATGTCATCGAGGCGAGCGCCGAGGCATTCCTGCAGGTGATCAACCGTCTCGCGGCGCGGCAGGAGGGCGAGACGAGAATCCGCCCGACGGAAAACCCGTCCTGAACAAACGGACCGGGTTTCAAGGCGGCGGGTTGTCCAAGGCCGGAAACTTGAATAGCCCGCTGGGCGTCCGCTGGCTTGCCGCGAGCTTGAGCAACCGCGCCACATCATCCGGCCGCGACGGTGCCAGGTCATCCTTTTCGCCGGGGTCTTTCGCGAGGTCGAACAACTCCGTTTTGGGAGCCTTCGAGGCGAGTTTGGTGCGCACCAGCTTGAGCCCGCCCGAAAGGATGGCCTGCTGGCCGCCATAGCCGGGAAACTCCCAGTACATCGCCTTGTGGGATGGCCTTGTCCCCTTGCCCGAAAGCGTCGGCATGAGGCTGATGCCATCGGTGCCGGGGGCGGCCGCTCCCGCCGCCTCGGCGAGCGTCGCGAAGATGTCGGGCGCGTAGCAGTCGAAGTCGGAGACGGCGCCGGCGCGCACCCTTCCGGGACCCCAAGCCAATAGCGGCACGCGGATTCCCCCCTCGTACACCGAGCCCTTCATGCCGCGGAGGCCCCCGGCGGACTTGAAGAACTCGCAGTCGGCCCCGCCGACGCCATCGTGCGTCGGGCCGTTGTCGGATGTCACCATCACCAGGGCGTCGTTTTCCCGTCCCTGGCGGCGCAGCCTGTCGATCACCCGGCCCACCATGCGGTCGAAGCGGGAGATCATCGCGGCATAGGCCGCCCTGGGCCTCGGGTGCTTGCGGTAGCCCTTGTTTCCAGGATAAGGCGGATCGTCAAATTTTCCGAGGTAGGGCGCGATGGCATCCTCCGGCGCCTGCAGGGCCACATGGGGAACGATCACCGGCAGGAACAGGAAAAGCGCCTTGTCCTTGTGCCGCTCAAGCCAGTCGAGGGCCTGCTTCTCAAAGACATCCTGCGACCATGTCGCGCCGGTGTCGCCGTCGGTGTTGCCCGGTTGAGGCACCTTGGCGCCGTCGACGAAGAGGAACGAAGGATAATGGTTGTGGGCGTGCCTCTGGCAGTAGTAGCCGGTGAAGTGGTCGAATCCCCGCTTGAGCGGGTCGCCATCGTTTTCCTGAGTGCCCAGGCCCCACTTTCCCGCCGCGGCGGTGGCGTAGCCCCGGGCCTTGAAAAGGCTGGCGATGGTCTCGATGCCCGGGGGGAGGGGTTCCTGTCCGGCCGGCTTCATTTCGCGGTTGTTTCGGATGGCGGCGTGGCCGGAATGCTTGCCGGTGAGCAGGCAGCAGCGGGAAGGGGCGCACACCGGGGCGCCCGACCTGTAGGCTGTGAAGCGGGTGCCTTCCCGCGCCATGAGGTCGAGCGCCGGGGTCTGGATGATTTTCTGGCCGTAGCATCCCAGTTCGGCGTAACCGAGGTCATCGCCCACGATGAGAACCACGACGGGAGGCCCGCCCCTGGCCATGGAGGCGGCGGCAAAGGCGAGCAGGCAGCAAAGAAAACGCATGGATATCAGCCCCGTGGCGGAGGGACCGGGACTACCGGTTGGTTGACACCCCTTGCCATCGCATCTACCATAGTGGCTTGCGATTGAACGAACACCAAGACGGGGGCGTCGCGCACCGATGGTTCAGAAGAAGCAGGGTAAGGCCCGCAAGAATCGTTGCCGTTTCTGTACGAAGGAAGGGTGCCCTCGGCCCGCGTTCGTGGATTACAAGGATGTGAGCACCCTGCGCAAGATGTGCACCGGGCAAGGAAAGCTGTTCAGCCGCAAGCGCAGCGGCAACTGCGCCGCCTTCCAGCGCGCCGTGAAGGATGCCGTCAAGAGGGCCCGTTTCCTGGCCCTGTTGCCGTATGTGGGCGAGTAACCGCCCCTCCGCGCGCGCCTGACTCATTCCTGAGACACACGCCGGGGACGCACCATGCCGTCCGTATGTTTGCCTGATGGTTCCAGTCGGGTGATTTCCCCGGGCTTGACGGCCCGTGAATTGGCCGAATCGATCGGCCGCAAGTTGGCCCAAGCCGCCATTGCCGCGGTGGTGGACGGCGAGGTCCGCGACCTGTCCGCCCCGCTTCCCGAGGCCGAAAACACCAAGGTGAAGCTGCTCACCGACAGGGATCCGGAAGCCCTCGAGGTTCTCAGGCATTCTTGCGCGCACATCATGGCGCGCGCGGTGGTGCGCCTGTTCCCGGGTTCCCAGCTCGCCTTCGGCCCGGCCCTTGAAAACGGTTTCTACTACGACATCGAGTCGCCCACCCCGATCCGCGAGGAGGATTTTCCGCGCATCGAGGAGGAAATGCGCCGGCTGATCGCCCTGGAGGAACCGTTCGAGCGGTTCGAGCGCCCGGTCGACCAGGCCCGCGACCTCGTTCGCGACATGGGCCAGAAGCTCAAGGTCGAGCACATCGATGAGGACCTCGCGCGTTTCCCCTCGCTGAGCTTTTACCGCCAGGGGGAGTTTGTCGACCTGTGCCGGGGCCCCCACATCCCGCACGCCGGAAAGGTGGGCGCGTTCAAGCTGATGTCGCTGGCGGGCGCCTACTGGAAGGGCGACTCGGGCCGGCAGCAGCTGCAACGGCTCTACGCCACCGCCTTTTTCTCGCAGAAGGATCTCGATGCCTACCTCAAGCAACTCGAGGAAGCCAAGAAACGCGACCACCGCGTGCTTGGCAAGCAGCTCCACCTGTTCACCATCAGCCCGCTCGCCGGCCCTGGGCTGATCCTGTGGATGCCCAAGGGGGCGCTGATCCGCGGCCTGCTCGAGCAGTTCCTGCGCGACGAACTGGTTCGCCGCGGGTACGATCCGGTCTACACCCCGCATGTGGGCAGGCTCGAGATGTACCGCACCAGCGGTCATTTTCCCTATTACCGCGACGCGCAGTTCCCTCCGCTTTACCACCATCCCGCGGCTTCGGCCCTCGACCTGCTGCAGTATCGCCTGGCCTCCGGCCCCCTCGAGGAGGCCCGCGAGCGGGAAATGGGTCTTTTCCTTTCCCAGGCGTCCCTAGTCATTCCCGGATACGCCGAGGCCAAGACTCCCGCGGCCCGGCTCGAGGCCACCGCGAGGCAGGCCGCCGAAATCCTCCGGCTCCATTCGATCAGCCTTGCCGAGTTCGACCGCGCGGTGGGCTCCGAGGCGCAGGCCAAGGCGTTGCTCGCCTGGCTTGAAAGGCAGGAGGGCTACCTGCTCAAGCCGATGAACTGCCCCCACCACATCCAGATCTTCAAGGCCGTGCAGCGCAGTTACCGCGACCTTCCCGTGAGGCTGGCGGAGTTCGGCACCGTCTACCGCTACGAGCAGACGGGCGAGCTATCGGGAATGACCCGCGTGCGCGGATTCACCCAGGACGACGCCCACCTGTTCGTCACGCCCGAGCAGGTCGAGGAGGAACTGCGCGCCAACATCGAGCTTGTGCGGTTTGTCCTCAAGACGCTGGGGCTTGGCGACTACCGGGTACGCATCGGCCTGAGGGCCAAGGGATCCGACAAGTATGTGGGAAGCGACGACGACTGGAACGCCGCCGAGGCCGCGCTTCTGAGAATCGTCAAGTCGCTCGACATGCCGCACACCGCCGAGGAAGGCGAGGCCGCCTTCTACGGGCCCAAGATCGACTTCGTGGTGAGGGATTGCATCGGCCGGGAGTGGCAACTGGGCACGGTCCAGCTCGACTACAACCTGCCCCGGCGGTTCGACCTCGAGTACATCGGCGCGGACAACAAGGCCCACCGGCCCGTGATGATCCACCGGGCCCCCTTCGGGTCGATGGAACGGTTCATGGGCATCCTGATCGAGCATTTCGCCGGGGCTTTCCCCACCTGGCTGGCTCCCGAACAGGTGCGCGTGCTTCCGGTGAGCGAGAAGGCGGCGGAATACGCCCGCGGCGTGGAAGCCCGGCTGCGCGCCGCGGGCCTGCGCGCCACATCCGACCTCGGATCAGACAAGATCGGGGCCCGCATCCGGACCGCCACCCTCGACAAGGTTCCCTACATGGCCGTCGTCGGCGAGAAGGAAGCCCAGTCGGGCGGCGTGGCCGCGCGCGACCGCGTGGCCGGCGACCTCGGAACCATGGGCGTGGAGGAGTTCATCGCCCGGCTGGATTCGGAGATCCGGGCCCGGCGTCTCCCGGGTGGCTGAGGATCAACCTTTTCCGCGCCGCAAAACAAGGGCCCCCGGGGATGATTCCGGGGGCCTTTCTCATGCCGGTTGTTCGCCCTATTTCAGCAGCACCTCGATGCGCGCCGCCTTGCGTTGCTGGGCCAGCACGGCTTGGAACATCTCCTCGATGTAAAACTCGCGGGCGTCGGCCTTGGCCTTTTCCCAGGTCGAGCCCGGCCCCTGCCTCCGCTCGTTCAACTGGATCAGGTGAACCCCGAATTCCGGCGGCACCGGCTCGCTGATCTCGCCCGGCTTGAGCGCGAACGC
>JAGWVO010000615.1 GCA_018970845.1 Planctomycetota bacterium | reverse complement strand
CCGGCCGATGGTAGACTAGTCTCATTGCAAATCCGGTATCCATGGAGACGGTCGCATGGCCACCGCAGCCCCCATCGTGATCGAGCGTCGTGGAGAGGTCGCCGTGGTGACCATGTCGCAGGATGTGATCCGCCTCCTCGACTTCGAGATGGACACGGCCATCAAGCTTGTGATGGACCCTTTGCATGCCGACATGCCCACGGCCGTGGTGGTCAACCTGGGCGGCATCACTTACATGAACTCGCTTGGAATCGCCATGCTCTTGAGGCTTCATGGCCGGCTGCGTCCCAAGGGTTGCTCAATGGTGATCGCCGATCCGGCGCCCTTCATCCGCGACCTGCTTCACAATTGCGCGCTCGACACCATTTGGCCGGTTTACGACTCCGTGGATGCGGCCATCCGTTCGCTTACCCACTAATCCGTGAAGTTCCGGCGTCCCAGGAGGTCGTTCCCCTGGAGGAAAGGATGCCGGGTCCTTGGCTTGGAAGCCCTGACATGAGAGACTCCATCCGCCAAACCCCCCGGCATGGTGACAGAGGACACGGAAACTCATCCCCCCGCGTCACCGGTGGCCCTATCGTCGCCATCAGTCCCGAACCGGGATCCAGGGGACATTCGCTGGCCAAGGCCATATCCCGCCGGTTGCAATGGCCGCTTTACGACGCCGATGCCCTGGGATACCTGATCGGCCAACCCGGCCGCGCCGATGAATTGATGGATCGGCTCGATCTCGACCAGCGCACCTGGGTTGAGGATGCCTTGGCGGCATGGCGCGCCGATGGCCGCGAGCATGATGCCGCCACCCTTTCATTGGCCCAGTTGGTCGTTGCCATTTCCTGCTCCGGCCGGGCGGTGTTCCTTGGTCGCGGGGCGGGGTTCCTTGTGCCCCGGAATTCGGTTCTCCATGTGGGTGTTGTAAGTCCCCGGGAGGAGCGTCTCGCGGAAATGGAGCAAACCCGCCGGCTCACTCCCGCGATGGCGGAACAGCAATTGGCCGCCGAGGAAAGCCGCCGGGAGGAATTCCTGCATGGAATCAGCGGTCGCCGTTTTGCCGAAGCGGACGCCTTCGACCTCATCCTCAATTCGTGGTCGCTGGGTGAGGAAGCCTGCCTTCATTTGATTCGTTCGGCCCTGGCCTCCCGTTTCCCCGCGCACGCCTTTGCCGCCTGAAGCCCGGAAGCCTCCCATGCGAATCGTGGTGGTTGACGCGATCCGCACGCCCGTGGCCCGCGCCCATCCACAATCCGGCGCCTTCCGCAAGGTTCGGGCCGACACGCTCGCCGGCACCCTCATGTCCGAACTGTGGCGGCGCCATGGCGGCGGCGCCCATCCGCCCGGCGCGGTTGTCTTGGGCTGCGCCCGCCAGCAGGCCGAGCAAGGGTTCAACATCGCCAGGCAATCCCTGATCGAAGGCGGGCTTCCCTGCTCGGTTCCCGCCCTGGCCGTGAACAGGAACTGTTCCTCGGGCCTTGACGCGATTCTTCTCGCGGCGGGCCGACTGGCCACCGGCCAGGACGATGCCGTCATCGCCGGGGGAGTGGAGCACATGGACCATCTTCCATTGGACATCCACGAACCAGGGAAACGGTTCCTTGAGCAGCATGGGACTTCGGCAATCCGCATGGGCCTGTGCGCCGAGCATCTCGCCCGGACCAGGGCGATCAGCCGCGTCCGCCAGGACGCTTGGGCGCACCAAAGCCACTCGCGCGCCGCCCGCGCCCAGGATGAGGGGGATTATCGGGATGAGACGATTCCATGCGAGGCCCACGACCTTGCCGGCAATCCGTTCGTGTTGAGGTCGGATGACACCGTTCGTCGCGACAGCGACATGGCCAGGCTCGCCAGCCTGAACCCTGTTTTTCTCGATGGCGGCACCGTCACGGCCGGGAATGCCAGCCAGGTGAACGCCGCGGCAGCCGCCGTTTTGCTCATGCGGGACACGGA
>JAGWVO010000614.1 GCA_018970845.1 Planctomycetota bacterium | reverse complement strand
TCGGAGTTGGGTTGCGATTGCCTGCAGCTATTCACCAAAAGTCCGAATCAATGGAACGCGAAGGCTTTGACCGATTCCGAAATCCGCCAGTTTGTTGAACTCAGGAAATCCAAAGCATTTCCCGGTCCGCTTGTGGCTCACGATGCCTACCTTACCAATTTGGGTTCCCCTGAAATTGGTTTGTGGCAGAAGTCGATAGATGCCTTCGCGAACCAACTCATGCGGGCGGACAGACTCGGTCTCGATTATCTCGTGATGCACCCGGGGGCCCATATGGGAAGTGGCGAATCAGCGGGAATCGCCCGGGTTGCCGCTGGCCTTGACCTGGCCATGGAAAAGGTTGGCGCTGTTTCAACAACAGTCCTCCTTGAAAGCACCGCTGGTCAGGGAACAACTCTTGGATGGCGCCTTGAACACTTGCGGGACATCATGAGCGCCAGCAAGTTAGGTGCTCGGCTGGGCATCTGCCTGGACACCTGCCATGTTCATGCCGCCGGATACCCGCTCGAATCGCCAGAAAACGCATTGGATTTGCTTGAAAAAATCGAATTACTGGTCGGGTTGGAGCGTTTGGCCGTCATCCATGTCAACGATTCAAAAAAACCGGCGGGAAGCCGCGCTGATCGACATGAACATTTGGGAAAGGGTACTGTTTCAAAAGAGGCATTCACTCAATTGCTATCTGATTTGCGATTAAAAAACAAATCGATGATATTGGAAACTCCCAAGGAAAATGAAAACGGGGAACCGATGGATCCGACCAACCTCAGAGTGCTGAAGGAATTTGCCAGCGCAAGGGATCCAAGGCTCAATGACCTTGGTCGGATTCCTCAAGCAAGACAGGTCGGCGGGCATCGATCCCCCACCAGCAGGCGGCCGCCAATAGATAAACAGCGCAATTGACAGCCAAATTGACTTGATAACCACCCATGCTGGCCAGTCGCTCCTGCCCGTCCAACCAGGAAAACGAACCATTGGTGCCAATCATGACATCGTTTTCCCGCGCGAAATTCGATTGGCAACCAGAGATGAGCCAACCTGTGAACACTGTGCCGAGGAATCCACCAAGGTTGCCGACCATGTTCATGGTCCCGGCTACGATCGCTGCATGCCTGCGACCAATATCCTGACAAGCTGCCCATGACGGGGCCAATGTGATGTCATTGAAAAAGCCGGAAAACGCGACGGCCAACGCGAATATCAGGGCCGAATCCCATTGGAGCGGCAAGACGGCAAGAAGACAGGCGAGAGCGGCCAGGGTTGTCCCGATGATTCCGGGTATCGAGCGCCCCCAACGGCCACCAAAGCCTTTCCTCATCAGAAAGTCGGTTGCCATGCCGCCTACGAGGCATCCAACCGCGCCCAGAAGCAACGGGCCGCCCTTGAAAACCGAGCCAAGCACATCGCCCCCCTTGACATCAAACACGACGCGCATCACCGTTGGCAGATAATTGAGATTGAAGTACCATGAAAAACTGATGGCCGCATACGAAATGCAAAGCAGCCAAACCGCCCGATTCGTGAATATCTTTCCCCATGGAACATCGTGATGCGCCGCCTCGGTTCCAGCCGAGTCTTTCCTGATGAGTTCCAATTCGGCGGCGTTGACAGCGGGATTTTCTTCTGGACGGTTCCTGAACCGCATCGCGAACGCAAGACACCAAACAACGCCCAAAAGGCCAAATCCCACAAACACGAGTCGCCAGGGTATTCCAGCCCTGTCAACACAAACCAGCCAAATGAGCGGGGTGATGCCTCCCATGAACCGGGCTGTCGTCCATAACAATCCCTGCGCCCACCCCCTTTCCGAGAGTGGAAGCCAGTTGTGCAGGGCCCTTGTGATATTGGGATAAGCCCCCGCCTCCCCGATCCCGAATAGGAATCGGACAAGCACAAGTCCCCAAAAACCAAGGAGTGTGATTCCACCTACTTCAAGACCGGCGCATG
>JAGWVO010000613.1 GCA_018970845.1 Planctomycetota bacterium | reverse complement strand
GGTTTCGGTTGTTTCCTTTTCCGAAACTTCTCCCATTTCCTCAAGAATGTCACTGATGTCGGGTTCGGAAATCGTGCCCGAGATGTCAGAGGAATCGGCGCGATTGGCGGCGTCGTTGAGGGCGGATTCATCCAAGACATGAAAGGCGCCGGAGGAATCGGAGGAATCGCCGGAAAGAAGCGCGCTCAAGTCGGTTTCTGAAGAATCAGGGTTGGTTTGGGCGGCCTCAACCGGGGGTGGGACCAGCGGTTCCTCCCCGAACATGGCGCTCAAATCAAGCTGGTCCGGAGGCGGGGATTCGTTGGCCGGTTCTTCGCCAAACAGTTGGCTCAGGTCGGTCTCCTCAACCGGTGGCGGAGTTGATTGTTGTTCCTCCGGCTGAATCTCCTCCAAACCGCCAAACATGTCCTCGTCTTCAGGTTGGGATTTCTTTGGATCAGTCATGGCGGCACCTGGAAGGCAACTTGATCTGGTTTGCGGGTCAATTGAAGTCTTAATGGATGGTTTCCCACCATCGCTGTTTTAAGCATCTTCCTCAGTTTCCGCGTGTTCGTCAATCCTTTGCCAGATTCCCTCATCGGTTTGGGACCGTTCATCCGATACGCAACAGCAGATACTGAATGTTATGGCTTGGGCGCCTGGGTTGCAGGGCTTTTGCCAACGAGGGTGTTCCGATGATCGAATTGGGGCTGGGAGTTGCCTTGGGGGCCAGCGTGACATGGCTGGCCTCCAAGTTGATCTCCACGGGCGGACAGGTTGCTTTCAGGGGGGTGGTTCAGCGGAGCCATCATGATCAGGGCGATTCCGTGGCGAGTGCGACAGCCCCGGGTTCGGGAACTGGCGGGCCGGTGATTGGTTCTCTTCTCACGAAGTTGTCGGATGCTTCGCGGAGCCTTGAAGATTTGGCACTTGTTTGTTCTGAACAAGGCATTCGGGTCGCGCTTGACGCGGTCGCCTCCGCGCGTGAAAGCCTGATCCGATCCGAAACCCGTCGGTCCCCTGAACAGCGTTTGCCCCAGCCACCGATGTCGATTGACTCCGGTGGCGCCTGGTGGGCTTCCCTGGGCCTTGCGATGTTTTTATTGCTGGCCGGGGTTGCGGGAGCCTTGCTTACCTCCCGGTGGTGGGCGGCCATGCCTGGTGCCTTGGCTGGATTGTCCGCCGGTTGCCTCATGACCGCGCGCTGGTTCGGTGTTCCCGCTTGGTGCAGCTGGGCCAGCCTTGCCCTTTTGGCGTCCCATGCCGGCCTGGTTGTCATGTGGCTTTCCGGGCGGTCGGATGCCGAACTTGTTTCGCTTTCGGAAACCTTCAGGCCTTGGTCCGCCGGTTTGCTGGCTTTCGCGGCGGCCTGCTGGCTGTCCATCGGTTTCCTCATCGGCGCCAAAATGAATTCCGTCCAGGCTTGGATTGTCTGGGCATCGGCCTGCCTTATGGGAGCGGGACTTGCCAGATCGCGATCAATTGAGGAAGGCATTCCCTCGCTCTTGTGGGCGCTTGTGGTTTATTGCGCGACAGTCGGACTCTTTTCGAGGTGGGCCGCCGGCGCCCGCGATCGATCCGCAGACTTTGGCCGGATGCTTCAGGCCTGCGCCGTATCGATGGGCATTTTATGGGCCGGAGCCATGGCCAAGGGAACCCCATGGAGTCAGTTGGCCTCGATAGCCATGGCGACAATGGTTGTTTTTGTCGCGCGTGGCTTGGCATGGAATTCCTTTGGATGGTGCGTGACCGGAGCCTTCACCGGATGCCTGGCCATCTTGGCGGCCTGCCGCCACCTGGAATTGGGCACGGGCATCCTGCTGGCCGCAACCTGTGGTTGGCTTGGTGCCCATTCCGTTGTCCTTCAGATCTGCGCTGGGCGCTGGGGAGAAAAAAGACGCGAATGGCTCGATATCCAGTCTCTCTTGGCCCTTTCATGTCTCGGAGTTCCGTCGTTGGCCTCATTGG
>JAGWVO010000075.1 GCA_018970845.1 Planctomycetota bacterium | reverse complement strand
ACGACGCCGGTTCACCCCAGATTGATCCAGGAATTTTCCAGCTTGGCATACCGGTTCTTGGCATCTGTTATGGCATGCAGGCCGCCTGCCATTCCCTGGGCGCCGAGGTGAGGCGCGCCGACCACCGCGAGTTCGGCCGCACGGAAATGAGCGTCTCCGCCGGGGAGGATCCGCTTTTCAAGGGAGTCTCCCCCAAAACGGTTGTCTGGATGAGCCATGGCGACCAGGTCATGCCGGGGGCGGGTGAGTGGGTGCCGCTCGCCAGCAGCGCCACCTGCCCCTTGGCCGGCGCCCGCCACTCGAGGCTTCCGGTTTGGGGACTTCAGTTCCACCCGGAAGTGGCGCATACCGCGCAGGGCGCCCTGGTGCTCGAGAATTTCCTTTATGGAATCTGCCGCTGTTCGGGCGGCTGGACCATGACCGACTACCTGGAGACGGCGGTCGCCTCGATACGCGATTCCGTCGGCGGCCAGCAGGTGATCTGCGGACTTTCGGGAGGGGTGGATTCGTCCGTGTGCGCGGCGCTGCTGGCCCGCGCCATCGGCAGGCAGGCCATCTGCATTTTCGTCGACAACGGTCTGCTGAGGCAGGGTGAGGTCGAATCGGTGCGGGCCGCTTTTGAGAATCATTTCGGCGGACAGTTGCGCGTTGTCGATGCGTCGGCACGGTTCCTTGGAGCCTTGGCCGGCATGTCCGATCCCCAGCAAAAGCGGCGGATCATCGGCCATGTGTTCATCGATGTCTTCGCCGACGAGGCCTCACGGGAGAAGGATGCCCGCTTCCTGGCCCAGGGCACTCTCTACCCTGATGTGATCGAATCCGGCGGCGCGCCGGACGGACCCGCCGTGGTGATCAAGTCGCATCACAATGTGGGCGGCCTTCCGGAAAAACTCGGATTTCAACTCGTCGAGCCATTGCGCGACCTCTTCAAGGACGAGGTTCGCAGGCTTGGCCTGGAACTCGGCCTCCCCGAGGACATGGTCTGGCGCCACCCTTTTCCCGGGCCGGGCCTGGCGGTTCGCTGCCTCGGGGAAGTCACGGCCCAAAGGCTGGCCATCCTCAGGAAAGCCGACGATATCTTCCTTCAGGAACTCCGTCAGGCGGGTTGGTACCGCAAGACTTCGCAGGCGTTCGCCGTGCTGCTTCCCGTGCGGTCCGTCGGCGTGATGGGAGACGGCCGCACCTACGACGAGACCATCGCCATCCGCGCCGTCGATACCGACGACTTCATGACCGCGGCGCCAAGTCCGCTGCCCCACGAGCTTCTCTCACGCGTCTCCACCCGGATTGTCAACGAGGTGCGCGGCGTCAACCGCGTGGTTTACGACATTTCCAGCAAGCCTCCCGCCACCATCGAGTGGGAATGACCAGGACGGGGTAGCCCGACATGCGATTCATCAAGATGCACGGCATCGGCAACGACTATGTGTATGTCGATTGCGTTCGCCAACCTGTTCCCGCCGACCCCGCCGCGTTGGCGCGCCAAGTCTCCGACCGCCACTTCGGCATCGGCGGCGACGGCCTCATCCTCGTTTGTCCCTCCGACAAGGGCGATGCCCGCATGCGGATGTTCAATGCCGATGGCAGCGAATCGGAGATGTGCGGCAACGGCGTGAGGTGCGTCGCCAAGCTGGTTTACGACCATGGCATCGCCAGGAAACCGCGGTTGGCCATTGAAACAGGTCGCGGCGTGTTGACCCTCGACCTTCATCTCAAGGCCGGATTGGTGGATGGCGTCACCGTTGACATGGGTGAGCCGATCCTCGACGCCGCCTCCATTCCCACCACGCTCACCGGAACCCCTCCGACCGAAGTGCCCTTGGAAAGCCCGCTGGGAGTCTTGCGCGCCACTTGCGTTTCGATGGGCAATCCGCACGCGGTGGTTTTCGTCGATGAGATCACCGACGCGTTGGTGCATCAGGCCGGACCGGTTCTGGAACGGCATCCGGCATTTCCCCGCCGCGCCAACATCGAGTTCGTGAAGGTGCTGTCGCGATCAGCGTTCCAGATGCGGGTCTGGGAGCGCGGTTCGGGTGAAACCCTCGCCTGCGGCACCGGGGCCTGTGCCGTAGCCGTGGCCGGGGCCATCACCCATCGGCTGGATCGCGCCTGCGAGGGGCGGTTGCTGGGGGGCAACCTGCAATTGGAGTGGTCTCGGGAAACCAATCATGTTTTGATGACCGGCCCGGCCACCGAGGTTTTTGTGGGTGAGTGGCCGGGCTGAATCATCCCGGAACTTTCCGCATGAAGATCAGGCATCCATGGCTTGTCGCAATCGCCGCCTGGTTCATCGCCCAGGTCATCCGCACCTGGATGCGCACCATCAGGTTCCGTTACGCCCCTTCCGGCCCGGATTATGAACCGGCGAACCTTCGCGATGGCGAGCGATACATTTACGCCTTCTGGCATGAGCACATCCTGGTTCCGGCAAGCCGCTATGCCCGGCCCGACATATGGGTCTTGATCAGCAAGCATGCTGACGGCCAGATGATCTCCTCCGCCTGCCGGCAGTTGGGATTCCAGACGGTTGCCGGATCCAGCACGCGTGGCGGAGCCGAGGCGGTGCGCGAGATGGTGTCTTTGGGCAAGGTGGCGCATTTGGCGATCACTCCCGATGGCCCGCGGGGCCCCCGTCGCGAGATGCAGCAGGGTGCCGCCTTCCTGGCCTCGAAAACGGGCCTGCCGGTGGTTCCCTTCGGGGTTGCCTGTTCTTGCGCCCACCGTTTCGGCTCATGGGACAGGTTCATGCTTCCTTGGCCCTTCAGCCGCGTCGTGCTGGTGACGGGCCAGGCGGTTGTGGTGCCTGAAAACCTCGACCGGGAAGGCCTTGAGGCCTGGAGGCAAACCCTGGAAGCCGAACTCGAGTCAGCCAACCGCATGGCTGAGGATATCCTCGAAGGTAAGATCACGGCGGAAGACCACGGTCGCCGGGCAGCCTGATCGGGCCGCCGGCAAGGCCGTTGCCCCCCCGGGCGTTGAGCCGTGTTGAAACATCCAGCCGTTTCTTGGCCCGAGCGCCTGGCATGTCTAGTGGGCGCGCTGTTGCTTGCCGCTATTCTTTATGTCGGTTTTTCACTCAACCCCTACTTGGATGACGCTGGAGAACCCCTGCCCGAGGGGGCGGCCCGGTTGATGGGAACGCACCGGCAACTGGGCTTGCCATCGTGCCAGTTTTTGGTCATGAGCGGCCTCCCGTGTCCCTCCTGTGGCATGACCACCAGTTTCGCGCTGCTCATGCATGGCGATCTGGCGGGATCCTGGCGAGCCAATGGAGCGGGCACCCTGATGGCGCTTTACTGCGCGGGGGCGATTCCCATGGCCTTGTTCGGGGCCGTCGCGGGAAGGCTTCCGGTGGTCGGGTCGCTGGAACGGTGGGCGCTGGCTTCCGTGGCCTTCTTCCTGCCGCTCCTGCTCTTGCGCTGGCTCTGGGTTGTCGCCTGGAAGCTGGCCGGCGCCGGTTGATCGGTCGTGGAGGATCGGGCCATGGCGTTGGCAAGATGGTGGCGCAACCTGGCATCCTGCGCGTTGGCGGCCTGCGCCTTGACGGGCACGACGGGCTGCAACCTCGCGGCCGTGCCTTACTTCCTCTTCTGCATGGAAGATCCGAAGCATCAGGCGGAAATCCAGAAGATCGCGGCGCCCAACAAGAAGGATGAGCGCAAGGTCGTGCTCCTCACTTACCACCGTCTCGACCTTCGGCCGGAATTCGCCAACTGCGACCGGGAACTGACGCATTCGGTGGAAAGGCACATCAAGCAATTGGCCGAGGTCAACAAGGAAAAGATCACGCTGGTCCATCAGCGGAAAATCGAGGACTACAAGACCACCCATCCGGACTGGAAGGACGAGGAACTGGCTGACATCGGCAAGCATTTTGGCGCCGACTGGGTGATTTACCTCGAGATCAACAGTCTTGGACTTTACGAACAGGGATCAGGCGGAACGCTCTACCGGGGCAAGGCGGACATGACCATATCGCTGGTCGATGTGAAGAATCCCGACGATTCCCGCCCGCCCCAGGCCTTCACATGCAGCTATCCCCGGGAATCACGGATCCAGATGACCTCCGCGGACAAGAGCCCTTCGGAATTCCGCCAGATGTTCATGGACTACCTGGGCCGAAGGGTTTCATGGAAATTCACCGCCCATCCGACACGCGATGACTTCTATGCTGATTGATGGGTTCAATCCATCGGAAACAACGAGGTAAAGATCATGTCGCAGCCTTTCACGATCAGGTGTCGGGACAACGGCCCGCTGGTGATGCCGGCAACGGTGCAGGTGGTGGACGCCGATGGCAATCCGTTCCCCATTCCACCCGGCAAGGAAGTGGTGGCCTTGTGCCGCTGTGGCGCAACCAAGAACCGGCCTTTCTGCGACGGATCCCACAAGGCCATGGGGTTCACCGCGTGCGAGAAGGCGACTCCGCCGGTGGCCTGAAGACTGGCTATGGGCCATCACCCCGGCAATGCCGGGTTGGGGTTGGCCGTCCTCCTGCCCGTTTGAATTAGTCCATTCGTCCTATTGCTGCGCCGGGGGGCGGGGACCCCCATGTTGATTAGGCGGGCTTCAGCCCGCCAGCCCCAGCACCTTGTCCATGCGGGCCGCGATGTCGCGCAGCTTGGCCTCGGGGCCTCCCCCCACCTCGGCCGTGGCCCAACCGGTGTATCCCACTTCGGCAAGCGCCTTGAGGACATCGGGCCAGTTTTCATCACCCTCCCCGATTCCAACCCACTGCTTGGATTTGCTGTATCCCTTGAAGTCGAACTTGAGCATCCGCTTGCCCAGCGCGCGGATCCAGTCGGCGGGGGCCACGCCGTACTTGATCATGTTGCTGATGTCGAAATAGGCCCCCACGAATGGGCTTTGGAACTGGTCGACATACTTGACGAGTTGCTCGGGTGTGGTGATGAAGTTGTTCCACACAGTCTCGATGGCGATTTTCACGCCGTGCTTCTCGGCGTCGGGCAGCGCTTTCTTCACCTCTTCGGTCGAGCGCTTCCAGCATGTGTCGAAATCGACCTCCTTGTTGACGACTCCCGGCACCAGCAGCGCCGTGGTGCCGCCGTAAAGCTTGCAATCCGCGATGGCCGTGCGCAGTCCGGCAAGGCCGCGGGCCCGGGTCGCCTCGTCGGGACTGGAAAGGGTATCCTTCCAGTGGATGGAATCCACCACCCCGTGGATCACCATGCCGGTTTTATCACGGGCCTTGACCACCTCGTCGCGATCGATGTTCGACGGGCTGTCGAGTTCCACGCCCGGAAAGCCGCAGGCCATGGCGAGCTTGAATTTCTCCTCAACCGATCCCTTGATGCCGATCATGCCGAACTTCACGGCCTTTTTAAGCTTCGGCGCCTTGGTGTCGGCCCCGGGGGAAAGGCTGGCCGTGGTGGCGGCAATCGCGGTGGCGGAAAAGGCGCGGCGATCCATCATGCTTGTTCTTCCACTGGGGGTTCTTCTTCAGGTTCGGGCGGGATCGGCCTGAGCGGTTGCTCGGGATCGACCATGAGGACGGTGTATCCGCGGTTCATGATGGCGTCAAATTCACCGAACGCCTCGCCCATGGCCTCGCCCGGTTCGTCGGGTTGGCGCGTGACGAGATAAAACCGGCCACCTGAACGCAGCAATCGGCTCGCGGCATTCACGAACATCCGGCTGATGGCGCCTCCGGCGAAATACGGCGGATTGGCTAGCACGACATCAAAGCCGTCCTCAGGCAGGTTCGGGTCCTCCTCGAAGTCGCAGGTGAGCGCCGTCTGGAAGTTGGTCAGTCCCGCCGCCGTCGCGTTGCGGCGAGCCAACTCCAACGCCCGGGGGGAACTGTCGGCGAACACCAGACGACCCTCGGGGCCGGCCTGCAATCCGGCCATGACGCCGATGGAACCGTTCCCGCATCCCATGTCGAGAATGCGGTCACCCGGGCGGATTTCGGCGATTTCCGCCAAGGCTCGGGCGCCGTTGTCAAACTTGCCGTAGCCGAACACCCCGGGCCGCGAGACATAAAACTGGGAGGGCACATCCTTCACGCGGGCCCGGTAGGCCAGCTCACGGGTCCTGCGCGGCTTGTCGTCTCCCCGGACGGCCCACATCACATGGCCCGATGGAGTGGCGTGCGAGTGCACCTTCTTGAAAACCTTCTTGATCAGGTCGGGAAACAGCCTGTCCACCGATTCCGACGACCAGACCACGAACTGCCCGTCCTTGGGCAGCACCTGGTACGCTTGCTCGACGATGTCGATCTTGAGGTCCCGTTCACCCGACCTGGCGGGAAGGTAAACGGCCGTGCGCGGCTTTTCAGGAAGGTCCCAAAGGTCTCCAAGAACTTCAACCGAGGCATCGATGCCCGCTTCCTTGAGCGCCGCGAACACCTGATGCCCCTGGTGCATGTCCATCTGGAAACAACTGGTCGGACCCGGGGGAATTGCCTTGAGCAGGTTCACCACTTCGGCCGGCGAGCCCATCACGACAACAAGCGGATGACGGGCATGGTCGATGAGGGGCCCGGGAACCTGACGCTGGCTGAGCGGGACGCGAATTCTGGAGGTCATCCGATAGTCCATTCCATGATGGAGGTCCACGAAGCGCCGGGGCGGAGTTCCATCCATCCCGAGGGCACTCCATTGTGTTCGAGGTTGGCGGCATCGGTGAGGCAGGTGTAAGGCTCGATGCAGAAACTTTCCCGGTTGCCGGGCGTGAACACCACCACATGGCGGTAGGCCTTGTCGCAGCGCACGCGCAACACCGCCCCGGGATCACCAGGCAATCCCGCCAGGGCGCCGACTTCGACAAGGCCGTCGGCATCCGGTTGCAGGTCCGGCAGGCCGGTGAGCACATCGTCGAGTTGGCGGCCTTCCAGTTCGACCCAGTTGTTGAGGTCGCGAGACGGATCAACCGGGATTCTTTTGCCTGTCGGAAGGCACTTTTCCAGTTCCCAGTATTCCCTTGCCGGAACCTTGGCGCGGCAACCTTGCTGGCTTTTGGGGCCGGAGAAAGGCGTGGCGAAGTAAGGGTGGTAGCCCAGGCCGAAAGGCAGGGTTCGGCTGTCGGGATTATGGACTTCCGCCTCGAACCTCAGCCGTTTCCTGAACAACCGGATCGTCAGCCGGATCGTATGGTCGGCGGGCCATTGCTGGGCCGTCTCGGGAGCGTCGCGGTGGGCCTGGAATTCACCAGTCACATGGGCATGGTCCGCTTCGGTTCCCGTGCTGATCACGCGCCAAGCGTGCCGGCATGCGAAACCATGGATCGATGTCGCGCCATTGTCGCCCGTCAGCGGCAGGCTGTAACTTCTGCCGGCATGGTGGAAATGTCCGGCGCGGATGCGATTGGGAAACGGGAACAACACGGGGTTTCCGCTTCGGGTGGCCTTGCCCGTTTGAAAAAGGTCGGCCTCGGCGTGGAGCAGTTTCAGGCGCTGCCCGTTGTGCGGCACCGTCCAGTCGTGGCAGTTGAAGCCCAGCGCCGGCCAAATGGAGGCGCTCGAACCATCCGCTCCTTTGAGCACCACGAGGGAGCCGTCGGTTCCGGCGGGCGCTTCCGGAGCGCGGACTTGTTCCACCGAGAAATTCATGGGTGGTTTTCTCCGGGACGGGGCGGCATTACAAGGTTATACTGACCTTGATTGGGGTTCCCGTCTCCTTACAGGATATCGCACGGCGGCCCTTGGGTCACTTCGGGTGGGTGGATCGGAACATGAATCGGCGCGACGCGGTGGTGGCGATGCTGGCGGCGGGCGCGGCGGGGTGCGCCCGGATGTCCGACCCGTGGCGCGACCAACCCGGCAAGCCCCGGATTCTCGTCACCTTTCCCCCGCTTTACAGCATGGCCAAGCTGATTGCTGGCGACAACGCCGCGGTGAAATGCCTCTGCGTCGGCACGGGCCCTCACCACTACAACTTCAACCCCCGCGATTTGGCCCTGCTTTCCGCCGCCGACATCTTCTTCAGCATCGGCCTCACACTCGACGACCATTTCGTGGCGAAAATGCTGCAGTCGAGCCAGCGAGGCAAGGCTCGGTTCGATGCCTTGGGCGACACGGTGAAGGCGCGAAAGCTTTGCCTGGCCGGTGACTCCGAACACGAACATCACCATGAGGCGGGGCATTCCCACGACCATTCGCACGGCGATGAAGACCCGCACATCTGGCTAGGCGTGCCGCAGGCGGTGGTGATGGCCGAGCGCATGGCCGGGCAATTGGCTGAAGTCTCCCCCGAAAATGCCTCGGAATACCGCAACCGGGCTGAGGAACTGGCGAAGCGCCTCAAGGATTTCCAGCGCGAGGCCCGCGCCAAAATGAAGGAAAAGAACGAGCGACGGTTGATCAGTTTCCATGGCGCCCTGGCCTACATGGCCGACAGCTTCAGCCTGCAGATCGCCGCGACGATGCAGATCAATCCGGGCACCGAACCGAGTGCCGCGCGCATCGCCCAACTGGCCAAGCTGTGCAAGGACGAGCGCGTGCGCGTGCTTGCCGTTGAGCCTCAATACTCGACGAGCTCATCAGCGAGGCTGCTGGCCGAGGCGCTCAAACGCGATGGCATCGAGGCCCGGATGATCGAGATCGACCCGATGGAGACCGCCGAGGCATCCTCTCTCGATTCCGGATGGTACGAGCGGACGATGGCCGCCAACCTCAAGGCCCTTGTGGACAACCTGCCGTGAGCACGGCGACGGCACCTCCATTTATCAACTTGGAGAGCGTGGGCATCACCCTAAGCGGCAATCCCGTGCTCAAGGGAATCAACGCCAGCATACCCCGCTCCCGCATCACCGCGCTTCTGGGGCTCAACGGCGCCGGCAAGAGCACGCTTTTGAAGATCCTGCTTGGCGAACTTTCCTGCCGGGGCAAGGTCATCTTTCGTTGCGGGCACGATCACACCCGTCCGGCGCCCAAGCATGTGGGGTATGTTCCCCAGCGGCTACGAGTGGAGGCGAACCTGCCCCTCACCGTGCGCGACCTCTTTGGCCTGGCCCTCAGCCGGAGGCCCCTGTTCTTCGGCGCGCGCCGCGACGAGGCGCGACACCTGCGCATGCTGGCGGAGGTGCGCGCCCCGGCCAACCTTCTCGACCGCTGGGTGGAAACCCTTTCGGGGGGCGAGTTGCAGCGCGTGATGCTTGCCTTGGCCCTCGACCCGCATCCCGAACTGCTGCTGCTTGACGAACCCGCCTCGGGAATCGATTTCCTCGACAAGCTCAGGTACTACGACGACATCGCGGCCATCAACGCGCGGGACGGCACCACCGTTGTCCTCGTCTCGCACGAACTCGAACTGGTCCGCAGGCACGCCCACCATGTGATCGCGCTCAGCGGCGGCACCGTGGCCTTCGAGGGCCCGCCGTCGGGGCTTCCAGGATCCGCCGAGTTGGGGAGGTTGTTCGGAAGGTGAATTTCGGCCGTGTCAGGGCACTCCGGCGCCGAGGTCAATCACCGCTTCCCGCGCGGGCCGTGTCTGCTATCCCAGAATCCGGTTCCAGCGTTCCCTGTGGTAGGCGACCTTCTCCGCCGTCGTCATCTTGGAAAAGTCGGGCTTGCCCCGCACGGGGCAATCGCACTTGCCTGGCTTGGCCTGGGGGCATCCGCAGGAGGCGTTGTCCGGTTTGCCTGATGCCGGCTTGGCTCCGCCGGAAGAGGGCGGCACGGAAATGGTCTTGCCGGTTCCGGCATAGTTCATGACGCCCGTGTGCAGTTCCATGTCCTTGTCAATCGGCCTGTGCGGCGTGATTCCCAAGGCCTGCAGGGTGCCATGATAGGCGTGCACCGCCTCCTCGGGTGAGACCTCCCCATCCGCGATGAGTCGCAGGAAACGGATGAAGGCGAGTTGGTGCTCGGCGTTGTTGATCTTCCGGCCGAACAGGGCCACGCGCGCGCCGTATTTTTTCGCCTCCCCAAGCAGCTTGAAGGCGTCGTAGGTGGTGCCCGCGGCGCCGCCCAGGATGCCGACCACCAGGTGCGGGTCGTAGCGCACCAGTTCCTCCATGGCGCGTGGGCCGTGGTAGACGATTTTCAGGAAGTCGGGCCGGCCCGAGGCGGTCACCCCGCCCAAGGCCCTGACGATGCAGTCGTTGATGTAGCCTGGCAGTTGCTCGGGTGCCAAGGCGCCATCGATGTTCGGGTCGAACACCTCGAGGAAATGGCGGAAGCCCTTGGCCTCGGCCTCGAGTCGGAAGGCCTTGTAAGCCTCGAGGTTGGCGCGGTCGCGTTCGGTGTCGTTGGTGAAGGTGATGCTGTACAGGCCCAGGTTGGCGCCGAGGGCGCGTTCGGCCGGAGTGCAGGTCATCTTGCCGCACTGGATATGGTCGAGCGTGGCGGTGCGGAAGGGCATCGAAGGCTGGGAGGAGTATCGGCCGCCGCGGACAATGTGGATGTCGGTGGTGTCGTTGGCGCGCGCCGCCGGAGTGACCGGGCTGCCGTCGAAGATGCGCTTTTGGATCGTGAGAAGTTCGCTCGTGCTCGCGGACATCAGCATGATGTCGACAAGGCCTTGCCGCACGATCTCCTCGATGATGTCGCGGAACTCGGCCAGCGTGCGGTGTTTCACCTCGCCGTCGGGCCACCGCTCGGGCGACTTTCCGGGCGCGCCGATGGAGAGCGCCATGTCGGCGTCCTTGGCGTCGGCGAGGATGAAGTCGCGGGCGCCGAGGGGGTCGGCGTGGATGCGGGCGAGTTTCTCGTCAAGAGACTTGGTAGCGGCCATGGAGCCAGCCTCCGGTCCTGTTTTCGTCAATCCTCGTCGTCGTCCGCGTCGGGGGGCGACAAATCGGATCCAAGTTTCATGGCGTGTCGTTTCTCGACGAAGAACCTGGCCGCGGCGCGCGGGTCGCGGAAGGTCTTCTCCCGCCATTCGCGCTCGCCGTCCTCGCCGGGATGGTCATATTCCACGGTGAAATGGTTCTCGTCGAGGCGGCACATCGTGAGGCCGCCGGGAAGGGTGATCTCGAACTCCGCGGGGTGGGCGAGCACCGCGGCGAGCATCTCGATCTCATCCATGGGAAGTTCCTCCGGAACCGGTTGGATTCATCGGCCCGTCCACGCCTGGCGGGGCACGGAGCGCTCGGCGGCGGCCGGCTGCGCCGGGGATGCCGCGGGCTGTGCGGGAGGCGCGGCGGAAACCGGCTTGCCGGCCAGGCGCGCGCGGACTTGTGCCAGGATGTCCTTGAGGACCTTGGCCGAGTTCTGGAGCGCCACCAGCTCGCGGGGGCTTACCGGCACCTCGACCTGCTCGCGGGCGCCGCCGCAGCCGATCACCGTGGCAACCGACAGGCAAATGTCGCGGATTCCGTAGAGGCCTTGCTGGAGCGTGCTGACGGGAAGGATCTTGCGGGAATCCAGAAGCAGCGACTCAACCACCTCGCGGATGGAGACTCCCACCGCGAATCCCGAGCCGCCCTTGAGCTTGATCATCGTGGCTCCGGCGGTCTTGGTTTCCTCGAAAACCTCCCGCTCCATCGCCGGGCTGTAGCCCGGCCATTGGGCCAGGGGCAGTCCCGCCACGGTGGCGCTTGACCAGATGGGAACCATGCTGTCGCCGTGCTCGCCCAGAAGCAGGGCCTTGACCTGGGTGGCGGGCAGGTTGAGCCGCCGCGCGAGATGGCTGTTCAGGCGCGCCGTGTCGAGTTGCGTTCCCAACCCGATGACCCGGCGCCAGTCGAGTCCGCTCTTCTCGACGGCCAAGTGCGTGAGGATGTCCACCGGATTGCTGACCACGACGAGGTTCGTGGTGGGCTTGAGGCCCGCGGCCTTGACCTGGGCCAGCAGGTCGAGGAACAGGTCGACATTCCGGTTGATCAGGTCGAGGCGGCTTTCGTCGGGCTTGCGGCGCAGGCCCGCCGTGATCACCACCGTGTGGCTGTCGGGAATGTCCTTGGAGATCGTGCCGGCGGTGACTCGCTGGTCGGCCACGAGGCTGGTTCCCTGCAGGATGTCGAGGGCCACGCCCTCGGCCACCTGCTGGTTGGCGTCGAGGATGCAGATGTGGCTGGCGACCTTGCCCAGATGCAGCGCGTAGGCCGCCATGCTGCCCACAAGCCCGCCGCCGCCGATGATGCTCACCTTCATGACTTTTCCCCCGCTTGAGAGTCCGTCGACTGTTCCTGTCCTTCCCTTTTCCGCTTGTTGATCATTTGCACGCGGAAAATCCACACGCGAATGAGCACCGTGACCACCAGCAACGGCCAGCAGACCCCGAAGAAGATCTTGATGGGGAGGCTGAAGTCATCGAGCTTCCCCAGCGCCGATCCGATGATGAACAGCGCCAGGGGCACGACGGCCAGGCCGACGAGGAGCGGAACCACCAGCAGCGTGGTGAAGAATCCCA
>JAGWVO010000612.1 GCA_018970845.1 Planctomycetota bacterium | reverse complement strand
GCGGATGGAATCGCGGGCAGCGGATTGCCCAGCGGCCTGGTCCAGTCGCTCGATGCGGAGATCGCGGCGGGCGAGGAACTGGTCAATTCATCCGTCGATCATGTCGTGTTCACGGGCAGCCGGGCCGTGGGATCACGCATTGCCTCGGCGCTGGCTCCCCGCCTGGTCTCTAGCACACTCGAACTTTCAGGGCATGACGCGTTGTTCCTGCTGCCCGGAGGGGATCCGATTGCGGCCGCTCGCGCCGCCTGGTTTGGAACCATCGCCAATTCGGGCCGGACCTGCCTGGCAACCCGGCGGTGCCTTGTGGCCTCGTCGCTGATGGTTCCGTTCCGGGATGAAATCGCGAGATTGGCCCTTGATGTTCCGCCGCTGGAATTGGGCAAACCCGCCGGTTTCCAAGGTCGGATCGATCATGCGAAAAGCCTTGCCATGGAAGCGGTTTCCATGGGTGCGCGCTGGCTTGGGAAATCCCCGGAAAAGCCTCCGTTCTTGGTTGAAAATGTCAGCGACCGGATGCGGATTTGGCGCGAGGACTGCTTCGCTCCCCTTTTGGCCATCATGGAATGCGCTGATGAAAGGTCGATGATCAAAGCGGACTTGGCTTGCCCGTTCGCCTTGGGGGCCGCCGTTTTCGGAAGTCCCGGCCCGGCAAGGTCTTTCCTGACGGGATTGCGGGCCGGCATGGTGACGGTGAATGATGTGTTGGTGGCGGCCGGGCATCCCGACACGCCGATTGGCGGAAGCGGTTCCAGTGGATGGGGCGCCACCCAGGGTGCCGAAGGGCTCCTTGAAATGACGGTTCATCAGGTTGTCAGGGTGAGCCATGGCTCATTCCGGCCGCATTACGAGCTTGCCGTACCCGGGCATCCGGACATGGGGAATATGTTGGAAGCCCTTTTGCAGGCTGGCCACGCCGGAGGCATCCGCGCAAGGATCGTCGCCGCGATGGGGTTGCCCGGCCATGCCCTGCGCTGGTGGCGGAGCCGGCAAAAACGACAAGGAGAAGTCTGATGGGAGCGTGCTTCATCGCTTGCGTGGCGCTGGCCTGCTGCCAGGCAACTGTTCCAGCCGAAAGCGAATCGGGGTTCGCGAAGCTGGACGAAGCCGTGGCCGGACACATGAAATTGCTGGGTGCGCGAGCGGCGACCGTGGCGGTTTCAAGGAATGGCGAAATCCTTCATTCCAAAGGTTTTGGCAGCCAGGATCAATTTGGCAAAAAGCCGTGCCAACCCGGGGCGTTGATGCGCGTGGCCAGCGTCAGCAAGCCCGTCACCGCCGCGGCGGTTCGGGAGGCCGTTTCCTCTGGCAAGCTTTCCTTCGACGACAAGGCTTTCGTCATCCTCGGCCTCAAGGCCCCCAAGAACGCCAAGGTTGATCCCGAACTGGACAAGATCACCATCAAGCAACTTCTCGACC
The DNA here is from genome assembly GCA_018970845.1 of Planctomycetota bacterium. Classification (GTDB taxonomy): domain Bacteria; phylum Planctomycetota; class Planctomycetia; order Gemmatales; family Gemmataceae; genus REEB421. The sequence goes on along the minus strand of JAGWVO010000612.1, from coordinate 533 downwards.
ACAAGGGCGGGTGGGATCGCGGCGCGGGATTCGACCCGATGTTCGCCGCTCCAAGGATCAAGTCGGAACAGAAGCTTGCTCGCGCCGTCAATCCCGGTGATGTGGTTCGTTTCATGCACACCCAACCATTGGACTTCGAACCCGGCACCAAGGCGGTTTACTCCAATTTCGGTTACTGCGTGCTTGGCAGGGTGCTTGAGAAAAAACTGGGGAAACCTTTCGGCGGCTGCCTGGATGAACTTGTAGCGGGACCGTTTGCCATCAGGGACATCAAGCTGGCCAGCGACACCGTTTCGAAGCGCGATTCCCGCGAGGTTGAATACCCTCCGGAGGCGCGCCAGTTTTCGATTGAATTGATGGACGCCAACGGCGGCATGGTCGCTTCAGCCCCCGCCCTTTGCGTTTTCATGAGGCATTTCATGCTCAACGGCGAGAAGCGCGTTTCCGGAGGCCGCCTCGACTGGACGGCTTTCGGAAGCCTTCCGGGATCCACGGCCATGGCCCGCCAGCTTCCCGGAGGCCTGGATGTCGCC
>JAGWVO010000074.1 GCA_018970845.1 Planctomycetota bacterium | reverse complement strand
TGTTCTCGTCATCTCGCACCACCACCGTGACGGTGTTCGTGTACTGCACTCCGCTGTTGAGAACCAGGTCGCCCGGAGGGTTGTAGCTGAACGAGAACGATTGGCCGGGCAGAAGCACGATCGGGTTGCCGCCATTGGCTACCAACGCCACAGGCAACAGGTTCCCCAGCTTGTTGTCCAGAAGCGAGGTTACCGTCACGGGATTGGTTGGTGAATTGGTCAAGGGAGCGGTGATGGCGAACGACCACGCCACATCGGCTCCGCCCTCGGGGACGGTTGCCGGCCCGGTCTTCACGATCGTGATCGACGGGGGAAAGTCCACGACATTGGTCGGTTCGCTGTTGGAATTATTGGTGGCATTGGGATCGAGAGTCAGGGATGTCACCGCGACAACATTGAGCAGGTCCTGCGTGAAACTTCCCGTGGGGGCGTTGGTGTTCACCCTTACGGTGACCGTCAACAACCGTTGCTCGCCAAAACCAAGAGGCCCCACATTCCAAGTGACCGTGCCCGAGCCGGAAAGGATCCCACCGCCGGAACTGGAGAGGTAAGTCACATTCGGATCCAGCGTGTCGGTGACCACAACGCCGTTGGAAACCGTGTCCGTGGAGTTGTTCTTGACGAGGATCGTGTAGGTGAAGGTGTCGCCCGGCTGGAGGTTGGCCGGGTCAACATCGGGCAAGGCCGTCAGGTTGGCCGGATTGGTGGCTGCGTCCAAGCTGTCGCTCTTGATGACGGAAAGATCGGCGGATGCGGTCAGGAACTCGCCCACCTTGTTGAGGACAACAGTTTGCTTTCCGGTGTTGATCGTGTCGCCGGTGGAAGTCTTGGCGGAGACCAGGTCGGCGGGAACATTTCCGTTGGCATCGGCCGCGATGGTGGAATCGAGCACAACCCAGATCTCAACCACGACCTTGTCGCCATTATCCAATCCGTTCAGGTTGAAGTTGCCGAGGATGTTGCCACCGGAAAGGGAAGACGAGAAGGAACTCACCAAGGCCTTGGCGCCGGTGTCGGTGTATTGGCCGTCTCCCGTGTCGATGAAGGCGGCCAGGATCCCGTAGGCAGGATCGTAGCCGAACGCCTTGTTGCTGGAGGTGATGGTGCTCCAAGACGCCGTGAAGTTGATCGCCCCATTTTCAGGGGTGGTGTTGCCGCTGACATCGATAAGCACCTCGAACGGAACCACCTGTCCGAGGCCAAGGTTGGAAGGCGCCAGCGATTGCACATGCGCGCTGGTCTTGGTGGCCGGGTCGAGGTACCACGCCTTGGGGATCTGGGTGTCGCCGTTGCCGGCGTTGGCAATCGGAGTGACGGCGCCGGGAAAGGGAACGGGAGAGTTGTAGAGGGTGGGATCGGCCGCGGCGAAGGTGATCCTGTAGGCCCCTCCGGAATCGGTGAAGAAGTTGGTGGCCAGTTGATCGTCCTTGGTGCCGAATTTCAGGTCCTTTCCGGTTCCGCGGGCCGTGAGCAGGAAGGTGGCGCCATTGGAATCATCGGGGTTCACATACCAGGTGGTGACAATCGTGCCATTGGCCTTGCCGTCGAGGTCGCCGGCGCCGCCATCCTGCACCTGCCATGGCATGTGTCCGCCGCCGCTGTTGTCGCCAAGCGTGTCGTCGAGGGTGCCGAGGATTCCGTCGGCGCCCGGCCCCGTGACATGCAAAACCTGGAACTCCACGATCGAGCCGGGATGAAACGACCTCGCGGTGATCGTCGCGGTGGCGCCGGATGGATAGTCCGGCAGGTCGGTGGCGACGGAGGCCGCGGGAGTGAGCCTTGTTTCAAGCCTTTCGAGATCCATGCGCCGGGGCGAGCCCAACCAGCGGGAGGATTGGCGGATCTTTCGGCGGAAATAATGGGGGATCGAGCTGATGAGCGAGAGCATGGCGACGGGCTCCTGCGAAATGCCGGACCCTGCGACTGGCGCAATCCGTTCACGCCACGGGGCTTCAGGGCACTCATCCCATCCGGAGCCGAAAGGGGTTATTTCTGATGACAGAAACGGGGGCCAAGGCCGGGTCGACCTAAACCCGAACCACGCAACAGGTCTGAGGAGTCTTTCAATACGGATTTATTTTGTTAGCTAAGGAAAATCGATGGCGCGCGAGAACGCATGGCCATGCCTGGCGAATGAAAAACGGGATGATCCTGAAAGATGAAAGACATCAGCGGACGGCGAATGCCTGCAGCGGGATTCAAACCCATGGAAGAATGGAACCCGGGCCCGCTGCGACGGTTTCCATTTCGGAAGTGGATTTCAGGGCCAAGGCCGGGATTCCCCGCATTGCCAACCCGCCAGCCACTTCGTTAAAGGATTCCAAGTGTCTTGTTGTTGAGCCCGATTCCATAACCCAAGAGCCCTGAACGAAGTGAGGGACGGGCCGGCATGACTGGGCATTGATTTGGATATGGGCGGTGCGCGCTCAAAAGAATTGAGGGTTTCGCCAAGCGCAGCCTCGAAGCACCTGAGTGACCGGGTGAATTCCAATGCACCCCACTCACTCCGCCTTCGGCTCCGCTTGGGGCTCTGATGGGTTTCCCCAATGGACAACGGTAGTTTTGTCAGCGTTACCAATCGCACTCATCGATTTGCAGCCGGGCCTAGCCCATCACCTTGGCCAGGAAGCGGCTCGTGCGCTCGCTGGAAGGCCGGTCGATCACCTCGCGGGCATCGCCCGTCTCGGCGACTCTCCCGTCGGCCAAAAGGGCCACGCGGTCGGCGGCCCTGCGGGCGAAGCCGATCTCGTGCGTCACCATCATGATGGTGAGGCCGTCCCGCTGGATCTCCTCGAGCACGGCCAGCACATCGGACTTGGTCTCGGGATCAAGCGCGGCGGTGATCTCGTCGCACAGGAGGACGCGGGGCCCCATGGCGAGGGCGCGGGCGATCGCCACGCGCTGCTTCTGACCTCCCGACAGGCTGCCGGGATACGCCGCGGCGTGTCCGTCCATGCCGACCTTGCGCAGGAGGTCCATCGCCAGTTCTCGAGCGGCGGCGGCGGAAAGCCCGCCAACCCAGCGGGGCGCCGCCGAGACATTCGCCAGCGCCGACATGTGCGGAAACAACTGGTAATCCTGGAAGATCATTCCCACGCTCGAGCGGAGCCAGCCGAGCGATTGCCGGTTGGCGTCGGCCGAAAGCGTCCGCTCGCCGATGGCGACGATCCCCTGCTGGAACGGTTCGAGCCCGGCGAGGCATCGCAGGAGCGTCGACTTGCCGCCACCGGACGGGCCGATCAGGGCCATGGTCGAGCCGGCGGGCACATCGAGCGAAACGCCATCGAGGACAATCCTGTCGGCGAATCGCTTGGCCAGCCCGTTGATGCCGATGCCAAGCCCGCTCCGCGGGGATGCCGTGGTCATTGCTGGCGGCTCCAGGCGCGTTCAAGCCGCCTCGACAGGTAGCCCAGCGGCAGCGACAGGACGAGGTAAAGCGCCGCGGTCACCAGGCCGATCTCGACGAACTTGAGGCTGCTCTTGGCGAGGATCTGGTACTGCTTGTTGAGTTCCACCAGGGCGATGGCGCTGGCGATGGAAGTGTCCTTGAACAGGGCCACGAGGTCCCCCGTCATCGGCGGCAAGGCGGTGCGCAGGGCCTGGGGTAGGACGACATGGATAAAGGCGAGCCGCCGGGGCATGCCCAGGCAGGCGGCGGCCTCCCACTGGCCGCGCGGCACGGCCTGCAGCGAGGCGCGGTAAATCTCGGCCTCATAGGCGGCGTAGTTGAGCCCCAGCCCCAGCGTGGCGGCGACAAACGGCGTGATCCACCCGGCTGCCCCACCCCAACCGGCACCCTCCGCCACCGCGGGAAGGCCGAAGTAGAGGAAAAACAGGAGCAGCAGAACCGGAATGCCCCGGAAGAACTCCACATAGGCCACCGCCAGGGCCGCCAGGGGCGGGGGGGCGTACAGCCGGGCCATGGCCACCAGCAGGCCCAACGACATCGCCAGGGCGAAGCTGCAGGCGGTGAGCTGAACCGTGACCAGGGCCCCCTCGAGCAGGAGCGGGATGTAGCGCGCGAGCGTCCAGTCGCCGGCGTCGGAATCGCCCTCGAGTTCCCAGTCGCCGCCGCTGGTGGCGGAGGCCAGCCTGGACTCCTGGAATTCGTCCCACAAACCCCACCTGAGAAGGATGGCCTTGAGGGCGCCATCGGCGATCATGCCGTCGATCGCGAGGTTGAGGCGCTGCAGCAGCGGGCGGTCGTCCGGATGAACGGCGATGGCGTACCGGCCCGGGGCGAAGGGGTCGCCCGCGAATTCCAGCGCCGGGTCGTTCCGCGCGTAGGAAAGCGCCATCGGCAGGTCGAGCAGCACGGCGTCGAGGCGGCCCAGGGCCAGGTCGCGGTACGCCTCGGTGGGCGCCGGGTATCCGGCCACCTCGACCTCGCCGGCGGCCAGCAGGCGCTCCGCCGCCGTGCCGTCCATGGTGCCCACGCGGGCCCGTGGCAGGGCCTTGAGCAGGTCGGGGTAGTCACTAAACCGAGCCTCGCCCTTCCGGCGCACCAACTGCTGCCTGTAAAGGTAGTAGGGCCTCGTGAAGGCCACTTCCCGCCTGCGGTCGGGCGTCACCTCCAGGCCGTTCATGGCCAGGTCGAAGTCGCGCTTTTTCAGCCCGGGAACCAGGTTGTCGAACGGATACTGCGTGAACTCGATCGCCCGGCCGAGCCGCTTGCGGAGCTCGAGGACAATGTCCACCTCGAATCCGACGCGTTCGAAGCCGGCGCCCGAGGGTCGCTTGAAGCAGTAGGGGGCTCCGCCCTCCTCGTCGCATCCCCATCGCAGGGGCGCCTCGCCGGGCGGCAGGCCCAGCGCGCCTACCAGGATCGCGAGCGGCCAAACGCCTGCCATGTCTCCTCCTGAAGCAGCACAAGGACACACCAGACGCCGAAGAACGGCCCGATCATCGCGCAGCCGCACGGGCTGAGGCACGGCAGCGCGTTGACCACCGCTCCCGCCATCGCCAGGCCGTAGTTTCCTCCCGTCTGCAGGGCCCGGCCGCCGAAAAGCCCCATCAGGCCGGCGGAAACTCCGCCAGCCGCGAAAAACAGCGACATGTTCAGGTAGGCCCTGTGGACATCGTCGATGCTGGCGTTTTCCTTCTTCAGCCTCGCGCGCAGCGCCTCGGCCTGCTCGGGCTCGCGCCTCTCCATGAGCCGCAGCAGCGACTCGGGGTCCGACGAGGCGAAGACGACGGCGGCGAACGCCGCGGCCAATCCAGCCAGCAGGTTCATGACGCCGCAGAAGATGAGGAAGGCGCCGGCGATGGCCATGCGCACCAGGGCGGAAGGCGGGGCGGCTGGAACCGCCGGGGCCGGCGCCGGTTCCGCTTCCGGTTCCACCAGCTTCGGAATGCCCGAGCTGTAGTCGTAGCGGGGGCCGGGGGCGGACGGGGGGCCTTCCATCTGGTGGGCGCTTCTCCGAAAGGTGACTTGCCGATCGTACCACCGCCAGTCGGTGGCGCAATGGCGGCGCTAGCGCCGCTCGAAGTGGGTGTCGCGATCGGGCCAGCAGCCGGGGGCGTGGATGTCGAGCAGGGTCAGGCCGTCAAGTCCGGCGGCGAACGAATGCCGGGTTCCCGGGGGCAGGCGCAGGAAGACCCCCGGCTCGAGGCGGTGCGCCGTCCCGTCCAGCCACGCCGTTCCGCTTCCGGCGAGCACGAAGTAGGCCTCCTCCGCCACCAGGTGGTAGCTGGCGGGCGTGACGGCGCCGGGGTCGAGCCTCACATGCCAGGCCGTCAGCGCCCCCTCCTCGTCGCGGCGCACGAGCGGTTCGAGGTGGTAAGGCCCCAGCGAGCGGTCCGCCGGCAATTCACCCGGCTTCCTGACGATGATGCCGAGACTTGGTTCCGCCATCGGGGCCTCCCGATCCGCCACGCCATCTGGATTCCAGCAGGCGCCAGGGATATGATTCAGTGGCTAAATTACCGAAACGAGAGAAATCAGTCCTGTGACAGATCCGATTGCCGAGCCCGCCCCCACGAACGCGGATGCCACCCCGGAAACGGCCGGGCAAACACCAGACACCGGTTCGACGGAGCCCCAAGCCAACGGTTTTTCCGGCATGCGGCTGCGCCCCGAGCTGTTCGAGGCGCTGTGCCGGGCCGGCTACAGCAACCCCACGCCGATCCAGCGCGAGGTGATCCCGCTGGCCCTGGCGGGCCATGATGTCATCGGCCAGGCCCAGACCGGAACGGGCAAGACCGCCGCGTTCCTCGTCCCCTTCCTGCACCGCTGGAAAACGCTCCATGAGACGGGCGCCTCGGGCCTCGTGCTCGTGCCGACCCGCGAGTTGGCCCTCCAGGTGGTCGCCGAGGCCAGGAAGATCGCCTGCGACCCCGACTTCGCCGTCGCGGCCATCTACGGCGGGCAGGCGATCGGACCCCAGATCACCGCCATCAGGAAGAACACCCCGCTGCTCGTCGGCACGCCGGGCCGGGTCATCGACCACCTCATGCGCGGAACCCTGCGCCTGGACGGCCTCAAGTACGCCGTGCTCGACGAGGCCGACCGCATGCTCGACATCGGCTTCAGGCCCGACATCGAGAAGATCCTCCGCCGCTGCCCCGCCGACAGGCAGACCCTCCTGCTCTCGGCCACCATGCCCGACGATGTGCTGAGGCTGGCGCACCGCTACCAGAAGGATCCCAAAACGGTCCAGATCACTCCCGAAACCCCGACCGTGGCGCGCATCAGGCAGTCGTATGTCGCCGTCGAGGAGGACCGCAAGCTGCCCCTGCTGCTCAAGCTCCTCGAGACCGAGCAACCCCGCGCCAGCATCATCTTCGTCGAGCGCAAGCGCTGGGCCGAGAACCTCTACCGCGACCTCCGGCAGACCATCAAGGGCGTCTCGATGATGCATGGCGACCTGCCCCAGGGGATGCGCACGAAGATCATGCAGGCGTTCCGCGACGGCGTCATCAAGCACCTCGTCGCCACCGATGTCGTCGGCCGCGGGATCGATGTCAAGAACCTCTCCCATGTCTTCAACTACGACATCCCGGAGGATCCCGACGCCTATGTGCACCGCATCGGCCGCACCGGCCGCATCGGCGCCGACGGCGTGGCGATCGCCTTCGTCTCGCCCGACCAGGGCCACCGCCTCACCAATGTCGAGTCGTTCATCAACAAGCTGCTCGACAAGCGCGAGGTGGAGGGTTTCGAGGGCGTCCGCCCCAAGGACCTTCCCCAGCCCGAGGCTCCCAAGGAGCAGGCGGCTTCCCAGCCTGTCTTCGGCCGCCGGGTGAAGAAATACAGCAACCGGCTCTGATCGCCTCCCCGCCACCCGGCCCCCGGGATGCGTAGACTTGCCCGTGGGGGGCGCGCGCGACGCCCCGCCTCGGAGGGTCGAGCCATGCCGAGCGAGATCGATTGCTGGGGCCCCGCCCGGGCCACCGTTCCCGGCGCGCCGCTGGGCGCCCCCGAACTTCACTCCATCCACGCCTACTGGCGGGCCTGCAACTACCTCGCCGCGGGCATGATCTACCTCCGCGCCAACCCGCTGCTGCGCGAGCCGCTCAGGGCCGAGCATGTCAAGAAGCGGCTCCTGGGCCACTGGGGCTCGAGCCCCGGCCTCTCGTTCTGCTACACCCACCTCAACCGGATCATCCGCCAGCGGGGCGAGGAAGTGATCTTCCTCGCCGGGCCGGGCCATGGAGCCCCGGGGGTGATCGCCCCGGTGTACCTGGAGGGCGCCTATTCCGAGGTTTATCCCGGCTGCGGGCAGGACATCCGCGGCATGGAACAGCTCTTCCGCTCGTTCAGCTTCCCCGGCGGGGTGGGCAGCCACTGCACGCCGGAACTGCCCGGGAGCATCCACGAGGGGGGCGAACTGGGCTACAGCCTGTCCCACGCCACCGGGGCGGTGCTCGACAACCCGCGGCTGGTCGCCGCCGTCGTCATCGGCGACGGGGAGGCGGAAACCGGCCCGCTGGCGGCGTCGTGGAACGGCGGGCGGTTCCTCAACCCCGCCACCGACGGCGCGATCCTGCCCATCCTCCATCTCAATGGTTACAAGATCAACAACCCCACCGTGCTGGCCCGGATTCCCCGCGCCGAGCTCGTCGCGTTCTTCTCGGGCCTGGGATACGAGCCGCTGCTGGTGGAGGGTTCGGAACCCGAAAGCATGCACCAGGCGATGGCCGCCACGCTCGACGCCGCCTTCGACCGCGTCGCCGCCATCCGCGCGGCGCGCAAGCCGGAACGCGCCCGCTGGCCGGTCGTCATCCTGCGCAGCCCCAAGGGATGGACGGGGCCCGGAAGCGTCGACGGCGTTCCCGTGGAGGGCACCTTCCGGTCGCACCAGGTTCCGCTCGCGGGAATCGCGGGGAACCCGGCGCACCTCGCCCAACTGGAGGCGTGGCTGGCGGGTTACCGCCCCGGGGAACTGTTCGACGAGTCGGGAACCCTGCTGCCGGAGCTGCGCGTGCTGGCCCCCTCGGGCGCGGCGCGCATGGGCGCCCGGCCCGAGGCCAACGGCGGGTTGCTGCGCAGGCCGCTCAGGCTGGGCGACCACCGGGCCCACGCCGTCGCCGTCGAGGCTCCCGGCGCCACCCGCGCCATGAACACCGCGCCGCTGGGCCGCTGGCTCCGCGACATCATGCGCGACAATCCCGGGGCGTTCCGCGTCTTCGGGCCCGACGAGACCGCCTCCAACAAGCTCCACGCGCTCTTCGAGGTCACGGGCAAGACATGGCTCGCCGAGCGCCTGCCCGGCGACGACCAGGGCGGGCACCTCGCCCCCGACGGCCGGGTCATGGAGATCCTCTCCGAGCACACCCTCGAGGGCTGGCTCGAGGGCTACCTGCTCACCGGCCGGCACGGGCTGCTCTCCACCTACGAGGCGTTCGTGCATGTCATCGATTCCATGGTCAACCAGCACGCCAAGTGGCTCGCCAAGTCGAGGGAGCTGCCGTGGCGGGCCAGCGTGGCCTCGCTCAACCTCCTCATCACCTCCACGGTCTGGCGGCAGGACCACAACGGCTTCACCCACCAGGATCCCGGGTTCATCGACCTCGTCGCCAACAAGAGCCCCGAGGTGACCCGCGTCTACCTGCCACCCGACGCCAACTGCCTCCTGGCGGTCGCCAACCACTGCCTCGCGAGCGTCGACTATGTGAATGTGATCGTGTGCGACAAGCAGGACCACCCCCAGTTCCTCACCGCCGAACAGGCGGGCCGCCATTGCGCCAAGGGGCTGGGGCTGTGGGAATGGGCCAGCACCGACATGGGGCTGGAGCCCGACGCCGTGCTGGCCGGCTGCGGCGACATCGCCACGCAGGAGGCCCTGGCGGCCGCCAAGCTCCTCAGGCAGCACCTGCCCGAGCTGCGCCTCAGGTTCGTCAATGTGGTCGACCTCTTCCGCCTCGCCCCCGAGGCCGACCATCCGCACGGCCTGCCCGACCGGGAGTTCGACACCCTGTTCACCACCGACAAGCCCGTGATCTTCAACTTTCACGGCTACCCGTACATGATCCACAGGCTCGCCTACCGGCGGGCCAACCACGAGAACCTCCATGTGCGAGGCTACAGGGAGCGCGGGAACATCAACACGCCGCTGGAGCTGGCGATCAGCAACCGCATCGACCGCTTCACCCTGGCGCGCGATGTCATCGGCAGGGTCCCGCGTTTCCGGGTCTCGGCGGCCCACCTGCGCGAGAGGCTGCTCGACGAGCAGCTCGACTGCCTCAGGCACGCCCACGAGCACGGGGTCGACCGCGAGGACATCGTCAACTGGAGCTGGACAACCTGACCTGGGCGGCCTTGGCCGGAGGCGCGGCGGGCTTCGCCGGCGGGGGAGCGGCCGGCTTCGACTGCTTGCGGGGCAGCAGTTCGGGCAGGTTCGCCACACGCATCGCCGTCACCGTCATCACCTGGGCACCCTGCGCCAGGTCGGGCCACCTCGCCTTGTCGAGCGTGTCGCTCTGCGTGTGGTGGGTCAGGTAATACTCGGCGGGATCCTGGTGGAAGGCGAAGCCGGGAACGCCCTCCGCCGCGAACGACAGGTGGTCGGTGCCCCCCTGGGTTCCCTGCACCACCGCGACCCCGAGTTCCTTGAGGATGCCGAGTTCCCGTTCCAGCACCGGCTTGGCGTCGTCGAACCCCTGCAGCGGAATCTCCGTCACCCGGCCGGTGCCGGTGTCGTGCACCAGGGCCATCGAGGTCCTGGCCATCTCGTCCTTGTGCCTTTTCACATACTCCTTCGATCCGAAAAGGCCTTGCTCCTCGCCCGTGAACAGGACGAACCGGATGGTCCGCGCCGGCCTGATCCCCTTTTTCGCCAAGGCTCCCAGCACCCTGGCGGCCTCCAGGACCACGGTGGTGCCGGTGCCGTTGTCCGTCGCGCCCTGCCCCAGGTCCCAGGAATCGAGGTGGGCCCCCACCACGACGAACTCGTCGGGCTTGGAGGCGCCGCGGATCTCCCCGACCGTGTTGTAAACCGTCACCGGCCCGGGAATGAGCTTGTTGGAGATTTCCACTTCCACGCGCGGCGGCGGCCCTTCACGCGTCGCCAGCCGGTGAAGCATCGCGTAGTGGTCGTGCGTGACGAAAACGGAGGGAACCGGTTCGGTGGCGGTGGCCCGGTCGGCGCCCTTCCATGATCCGGTCATGTTGAGCAGGCCGTGCGGCTTGGCCGAGTCGGCAAGCACGCAGGCGGCGCCTTCCTTCTGCGCCAGTTCCAACACCTGCGCCCGCAGCGCCAGGCCCGACTGGATTCCCGGCCTGGGCCTGCCCGGCGCCGACTTCTTGTCCCTGGGCTTGCCGAGTTCGCTGACGGGAATGATCTCCGCGGGCTTGCCAGGCAGGATGATCGCGTCCTTGAGCTTGCCCTGGTAGGCCTTGAGGTCCTCGGCCTTGGCGGCGTTGATCGCCACCACGGGCCCGGTCACCTTGCCCTTGGTGCCGGTCGTCCATGCCCGGGAGGCGGCATGGATCTCGCGGCCGTTGGCCGGCTCCACCAGCCTCATCCGGCAGACGCCCCTCTCCCAGCCCGCGGGGATCTCCCAAGGCTCGAGCCTGACATTCTCAAGGCCATAGGCCTTCAACCGCTCCGCCGTCCAGTCGTTGGCCTTTTTCAGGTTGGCGCTGCCGGTCATCCGCGCCCCGATGACATCGCACAGGTGGGTGAGGTTGGCCTCGACGGCCGATTTGTCCTTCACCTCAGCGACGATCATGCGGTCGATCTCGGCGGGCGAGCTGGAAACCGGCTTGTTGTCGGCGCGGGATGCGGCCAGGCAAGCGAGCAAACCAATACCCAATAAAAATGGGCTTTTGGGGGTAAAAAAAGGGAATCGCATGCGTCAGGACTCCAACGATGGGTGCCTGAAATGTGGCGGATAGGTAAATGCAGAATACGGGCTCGCATGGGTAGGTTCAATAACTTGCCCAGAGACGGCAAAACCCATTCGGCCCGCCGGAAGGGGGTTCCTCCGGCGGGGCCGATCAGGCGGATTCGCCAGCGCCTCAGTTTCAGTTGAGGTCGTTGATTTCCCCGCCGTCCCGGGTGACGAGCCGGGCGAAGGTGCGGATGTTGGTGGATGCGGTGATGAACCGCACCGAACCGTCCACCAAGGTCGCGTTCACGCCGCCGGAGTGGAAGCTGTAGATCTGGCTGGTGCCATCGGTGCCGTAGAAGGCCGAGGCGGGCCCTCCCTCGGCGATGTAATCGATCCCGTTGGTCACGTTGATGAAGCTGGTTCCAACCTTGGTGGCGCCCGTGGCGTCCGTCCCAAGCAGGTAGGGAATTTCGCTGGCGGGACGGCACCATCCGCCGCCGTTGACCCTTGTTGCGGCCGTCGCGGCCGCAAAGAGCTTGCCGTTGCGGTAGATGTCGGGCCGGCCCGCCGATTCCGTCACGAACAGGGTGTTCGAGGTTCCGTCGATGAAATCCGCGAAGCGAAGGCCCTGCGTCTTGGAGATCGCCCCGCTGGCGTTGCCGACCACATCCACCACATTCAGGTTGCCGGCGCCCGGCCCCAATCGGGTGTGGACCCCGTAGATGCCGGCGTAGTCGGTGTTGGCGACGATATTACTCCAGGCAGGGGAGCTGTCGGGTGCGCCATCCTGCTTTTGTCCGCTGGGCGAGGATGGGCATTCGTAAGTCTTGATGCGGGTGCCGGTGACCGGAAGATTGGCGGGGTCGGACCAGTTGAGTGATTGGTTGTACCTTTTGAAAAGCGAATCCTGCTCGATGTAAGGCAGGATGAAGGTCGCCCACCTGATGCGGATGGTGTTGTTGGTGGGGGGCCTGAGGTTCGCCGGAATCACGCCGGTGGCGTCGTGGTACCCATGAAGCGCCATGCCGACCTGCTTGAGGTTGTTGGTGCAACTCATCCGGTTGGCGGC
>JAGWVO010000611.1 GCA_018970845.1 Planctomycetota bacterium | reverse complement strand
GATATAACCGGCGACGAGCATGAGCACCGAATAGCCGATCAGGCGCCAGAGCATGTTGACGCTGGCCCCGGCGGCCCGGAGAAGGAGGTAGAACTCCGTGCACATCAGCGGCACCGTGAGGAGCCAGTCGATGTAACGAAATTCGGTTGGGGATGCGACTGAGGCGTTGTTTCCGGTGAACGTAGCCACCCAGAATTCGCGCATATACCAGTAATGCGCCGCCGCGATCGCGGTGATGAGGCCGCTGATCAGGAGTGACAGCTTCCACTTGTCCGAGACGGTATTCCGCTCGAAGAAGAAGAAGACCGAGGCTGCCGCCATGGCCATGGTCCCGATAAAGAAGGTGAACCCGACAAGGTCACCCTGTTGAAGTGCACTAGCTGCTAACATGTGATTTCCTCCTTCTGCCCGTGAGGGCGTTTGCTTGAGTGCCGATACTTGGAGGTGAGGGAGATGCGTGCAAGGGGAAATCCGACAAACAAATGGGTAATTTGTGAAAAGTAATTACTGATAAAAATGTAAAAACTAATCCCTTTTGGCCTCGGCCCAAAGCCGATCAAGCTCGGGCAGGGGCATGGAGGCAGTGGATTTGCCGGAACGTTTGGCCATGGCTTCCACTTTTTGAACTCGGGAACGAAAACGCTTGGTGGCGTCACGCAGGGCGGTTTCGGCATCCACCTTCCGGTGGCGGGCCAGGTTGACCAAGGTAAAGAGGACGTCGCCGAGTTCCCGGCCAAACGCGGGCCCTTTCGATCCCGCCCGGGAAAGTTCCCGCAACTCTTCGCGGATTTTGGCCGGGATGCCCTTTTGCGGATGGGGCCAGTCGAAGCCGGCGCGGGCGGCGCGGCGTTGCAGGTTTTGGGCATAGAGCAGGGCCGGCAGGGACCGGGGGATCCCGTCCAGGCAACTTTTGCGGGAGGGTTTTTCCTGCTGCTTGAGCTGGTGCCAGCGGCGGAGGACCTGCGAAGGGTTGCGCAGCTTCTCCCGTCCGAACACATGGGGATGGCGGCGAACAAGCTTCTCGGCCAACTCGCGCGCCACGGCCTGAAAATCAAAGGCCCGGCGCTCCCGGGCCAGCTGGGCGTGGAAAAGGATATGAAGCAGGACGTCTCCCAGTTCCTCTTTCAGGGCATGGTCATCGCCCTGGTCGATGGCCTCGAGAAGCTCATACACCTCCTCCAGAATCATGGGCCGAAGGGAGCGGTGGGTCTGTTTCCGGTCCCAAGGACAGCCCCTGGGTCCGCGCAACCGGGCCATGATGCGGGTGAGGGCTTGGGTCTCGCGCATCGTTCTGGACTACGGGCGCCACGGCGGTTCGTCGAGCCGGAGCGTGACGAATTCGCCCCTTTGGTTATATTTAAGCCCTGAGTAAATTCATTTCACCCAAGGCCTCCTGGCCTGCCCTGATTGAGCAGCACCGCAAGGTTGTCCCGGAAGCGTACGGACCGGAGGGAAACCTCTATAACCTGATCGGGGGCAAGTGGGGGAATCCGGGGCACGGGAAACTTTTCCTCAGCCCCGTCGACGCGACGCCGCTGGGGCGTTATCCGATGATCAAACTGGACGCGGCGCGGTTGGCGGTGGAGCAGGCCGAGAAGGAGTTCCACAGCTGGGCGGCAACGGATTTGGATGAAAGAAAGCGGCGGGTGGCCGCCACGTTGGATGACATTGAAAAGAACGCGGATCTGCTGGCAAAAACGCTGATCTGGGAAATCGGCAAGCCGTATTCCCAGTCCAAGGTGAGCGTGGAACGGTGCATCTCCGGGGTGCGTTGGTATCTCAAAGAAATCGACAAGATGATGGAAGGGCGTCGTCCCATCGGTCTGATCTCGAACATTGCCTCGTGGAACTACCCGATGTCGGTGCTGGTGCACGCCGTTCTGGTCCAGTGCTTGGCCGGCAATTCGGCGATCGCCAAGACCCCGACCGACGGCGGCATCCACACGGTCACGATGGC
>JAGWVO010000610.1 GCA_018970845.1 Planctomycetota bacterium | reverse complement strand
TGACGGATGCGGGGTTCCAAGACCTGCTGCCTTATGACAAGCCTTTTTTCCAGTCGATGGCTTTTGATCCGGCAGGCAGGCGATTGGCCGTGGCGGGCCCCGCCGGTCGAATCTATATCATGACAATTCCTTGATGGATGGAGTCCCTCGCGCATGCTGACACTCAAGCTGGAAAAGCCGCGCGATTGGCGCCTGACGGAATCCGAAGAACCCAAAGGCCCCGGACCCGGCGAGGCGCTCGTGCGGGTCTGGCGCGCCGGGATTTGCGGAACCGACATCAGCGGCTACCTGGGGAAGATGCCTTTCTTCAGCTATCCCCGGATTCCCGGGCATGAACTGGGCGTCGAGGTGCTCTCCTTGGGGGAGGGCGTGAATCATCTCAAGCCGGGCGACACCTGCTCGGTCGAACCCTACATCAATTGCGGGTCGTGTTTTTCGTGCCATCGCGACCGGGGAAATTGCTGCGAGAACCTTCAGGTGCTTGGAGTCCATGTTGATGGAGGCCTGAGGCCGCGTTTCATCGTTCCCGCGCGAAAACTCCATCCCGCTTCGGGCCTGACCCTCGAGCAATTGGCGCTTGTTGAAACACTGGCCATCGGCTGCCACGCCGTCGACAGGGCCGCGATCGCACCCGATGAATTCGCGCTTGTGGTGGGTGCCGGCCCCATCGGCCTTTCCGTCGCCGAATTCGTCAGGCTTGCCGGTTGCCGATTCGCCATCCTCGATGTCAACGCCAAGCGCCTCGGCTTTTGCAAGGAAAAGATGGGAATCGCCACGACCATCCTTGCCCATGGCGGTCCCGAGGATATCGCCGCCATCCGCGATGCGGGTGGCGGGAATCTGCCGACTGTCGTGATCGACGCCACCGGCCACCCACGCGCCATGGAACGCAGCCTTGAATTCCTCAGCTTCACGGGCCGCATGGTCTATGTCGGGATCGTTCCCGATCCGATCGCCGTTCCCGACCCGCTTTTCCATCGGCGCGAAATGACCATCATGGGTTCCCGGAACGCGCTGCCTGGCGACTTCAGGCGAATCATTGACCTCATCCGAAAGGGAAACATCGATACCAGGCCATGGATCAGCCACACGGTGGGATTCAAGGAAGTTCCGGAACGCTTCGACCAACTCACCCGCCCCGAAACCGGTGTCATCAAGGCGATCATCAACCTCGATTCCGTCAACTGATCATCGGGAGTTCCAGCATGCTCAAACACGCCCTTCTCCATCCGGAAATTCTTGAATCGATCGCGCGGAGCGGCCACCACGGCCGCATCCTGCTCGCCGATGGCAATTATCCCGCAAGCACGACCCTGGGTCCCAACGCCAAACTGGTGAGCCTGAACCTTTCCCCGGGTGTCGTGACGGTAAGTCAGGTGCTGGACGCCATCCTCGCGACAGTGCCCGTGGAAAAGGCCTTCGTGATGGATTACGAGCGCGCGGGTCCGTACGCGCTCGCCAAGGATCCGCCGGTTTGGGAAGAGTTCAGGACCATCATGCGCAACCACAAGTTGCCATGCGAGTTGCAGCTGGTTGAAAAATGGCAGTTTTACAAGGAAGTTTCGGTTCCATCGCACATCCTCACGGTCCAGACCGCCGACACACAGATATTCGCCAACCTTGTGTTGGACATAGGCGTCAGGATGTTCTGAAAGACCGCTGCTGTACAATGGACTGATGTTTGAGACTTGGAAAACCGGATTGTTGGCCGCCGGGATTGAAAGCTCCGGGGTGCCTGGAAGCCCGCTTCTCTTCGCGTTGGTGGTTGTCCCCCTCCTCGTCCTTCTCAACGCCTTTTTCGTGGCCGCGGAATTCGCGCTCGTGGCGGTCCGGAAAACCCGAATCGAAACCCTGCTCAACCAAGGTGTTCGTGGTGCCAAAAGCGCCACCTACGCCCTCAAAAACCTCAACAGGGCCGTCGCAGCCACCCAACTGGGAATCACGATTGCCAGCCTCACGCT
>JAGWVO010000073.1 GCA_018970845.1 Planctomycetota bacterium | reverse complement strand
AGGTTGCTCGACCGTCTTTTGGCGAGTCCAGCCTATGGGGAGAGGTGGGGGCGCCATTGGCTCGATGTCGCGCGTTTCGCCGAGAGCCAGGGCTATGAACGCGACAAGCCGCGCGAGGATGCCTGGCCGTACCGCGACTGGGTCATCCGCGCCATGAACTCGGACATGCCATATGGCGATTTTGTCAGGAACCAGGTTGCCGGAGACCTTATTCCGTTGGAGCGCGGAGGCGATGTCTCCGCGACGGGTTTCCTGGTCGCGGGCCCTTACGACGAGGCGGGCAACGGCGCCAACAACCCTTCGGTTCGGATGAAGGCTCGCGAGGATGAACTTGAGGACATGGTCGGAACCATGGGACAGGCCTTCCTCGGCCTCACGGTGCATTGCGCCCGCTGCCACGACCACAAGTTCGATCCGATCAGCCTTGCCGACTATCACCGCCTGAAGTCCGCTCTCGCCGGTGTCCGGCATGGTTCCCGTGTCCGCGCTTCCACCGAGGCCCAAGCCAGGCGCGAGGCCTCCGTGGCCGATCGTGCGCGCCGACGCGGCGAATGGGTGGCCCGACGCCGGGAAATCGAATCGGGAGCGCTGGCCCGACTGAAGTCGAAGGCACCGGCCGTTCCACTGCCAAGGTTGCGCTGGCGACTGTCGAATGGCCTTGTCGATGAGGTGGCGGGCGTGGAACTTTTCACGCGCCAAGGCGCTGTCAAGGGCGCGGCCGGCCTGGTTACTCCAGGCCGTGGAGCATTCGCCGAAAGCGCGCCTGTCGCCTTTGCTTTGGCATCGAAAACCCTCGAGGTCTGGACCAGGCCGGCGAACCTCTCGCAGAGGGGCGGCGGCGTGCTCACCGTGGAAACCCTCGACGGCAAGGAATTCGATTCGATCGTGCTTGGCGAGCTTGAGCCGGGAGTCTGGATGGCGGGAAGCGAGAATTTCGCCAGGTCGAGGCCGCTGGGAAGAAGCGGTGCCAGGCCGGAGGAGGCTGGCGACAGCCCGGTCCACCTGGCGATCGCCTACAAGGAAGACGGTTCGATCGCGTTCTACCGCAACGGGCGGCCTTACGCGCCGCCATACACCCCCGCTTCGCGCGGGCCGGCCAACAGGGCATCCGGGGCTTGGAAAGTGGTGCTGGGCTTGCGGCATCACGGCAGCAGCGGCCACTACGATGGGGCCACATCCGAGGCCCGCGTATACGACCGCGCGCTCGACGCGGCCGAGGTGGAATCGAGTTGGCGGGCCGGCCCCGACGGGCTTCCCCGCCTTGCCGATGCCCTGACTCCCGCCGAACGGGATCGGCTCGCGGAAATCTCCAAGGCCATCTCCGCCATCGACTCGGAAAAGGATGCCCCGCTGGAGCAGGTTTACGCCGCGGTTTCAGGGGACCCCGGCGTTTCGCGGATATTGCACCGAGGCGATGTCGACAAGCCCCGCGGGGAAGCGGAGCCTTCAAGCCTGTCGTGCCTGCCGGCGCGGTTCACCCTTCCCTCGGGAGCCACCGACTCGGCGCGCCGCAACGCGCTGGCCAATTGGTTGTCTTCCTCCGAAAATCCGGCGGTTTGGCGGACCATGGCCAATCGCGTCTGGCATTGGCATTTTGGAGCCGGCCTGGCTCCCACTCCCAGCGACTTGGGCAACGCCGGCGAGAAGCCTGAAAACCCCGCCTTGCTCGACCACCTGGCCGCGTTCTTCCGCGACGGGGGTGGGCGGCTCAAGGCGCTGCACAGGCACATCATGTCGTCGAGGGCGTACAGGCAGTCGTCGGCCGGAGTCGCGCGCGCCATGGAAGTCGACGCGCGTTCGCGCCTGCTGTGGCGGTTTCCTCCAGGCCGGATGGACGCGGAAGCCGTGCGAGACAATCTTCTGCATGTGGCCGGCCTTCTCGACCGTCGGATGGGCGGGCCTTCCTACCGTCCGTTCCTCATATCCACCTTCAACTCCACCTTCTACCATGAGAGGCCCGAGGATCATCCCGAATTGTGGAGGCGCACCGTGTACCGGATGCAGGTCCGCTCGGCTCGCAGCGGCCTGCTCGACGCGTTCGATTGCCCCGACCCCAGCGTGCGCACCGCAACACGCGCCGTCACCACCACCCCGGCGCAGGCGCTGGCGCTGATGAATGGCGACCTGGGCGCCCGCTGCGCCCGGGCGCTGGCGCAGCGCGCCTCGGCGGAAGCCGCGCGTCCCGACGATCGCCTGGCGCGGTTATGGCTGATCGCGCTGGGCCGCGAGCCCGATGGGCCCGCGTTGGCGCGGGCCCGGCGCCTGGCGGAATCCGACGGGCTTGAGGCTGTCGCCTGGGCGGTCCTCAACAGCGGTTCCTTCACCCGCGTCGACTAGGAGCCACGCCATGATGCCCGACCGCAGGAGATGGATGGGGGGCGCCGCCGACCTGGGAGCCATGGCCACCGCCTGGCTTTTGGCCCGTGACGGCCTTGCCTTGGGAGCCACCCCTCCGCATCATCCCGCCAGGGCCCGCCGGGTGATCCAAATCTTCAATCCCGGCGGGATCAGCCATGTCGACACCTTCGACCACAAGCCGGAGTTGCTGAAGCGCACGGGTGAGGATGCCCAAGGCCACAAGGTCGACACCTTCTTCGGCAGGCCGGGCCGCCTGATGGGCTCGCCATTCAAGTTCGCGCGCCACGGCGAAACCGGGGCTTGGGTCAGCGACCTGTTCCCCAACCTGGCCCGGCAGGTCGATCACATCACCTTCCTTCATGGCATGGTGGCCAAGAGCCCCAACCACACCCCGGCCGCCTTCCAGCTCAACACCGGATTCATTCAGGAGGGGTTTCCCTGCCTTGGTTCCTGGGTGAGCTATGCCCTGGGCCGGGCCACCGAGAACCTTCCGACCTTCGTGGTCCTGCCCGATCCCCGGGGCCTTCCGGCGGGGGGCTCGGTGAACTGGAGCAACGGCTTCCTTCCCGCCGAGCACCAAGGGGTGGCGTTCAGATCCCGGGGCGCCCTGGTTGACGACCTCGACCGACCGGCGGGTGTTTCGGCCGAAAGCCGTGCCCGGTCGCTGGCCCTGGTTCGCGACCTCGATTCGGGCCTCGCGGCCGCTGATCCGTCGGTTCGGGCCCGGATGGAGGCCTACGAGATGGCCGGGAGGTTGCAGTCCAGCATTCCCGAGGCCGCCAACCTCGATGCCGAAGGCGCCGCCACGCGCAGGCTCTACGGCGTGGATGATCCCCGCGTCGGGCCGACGGCCCGCAATTTCCTCCTGGCGCGCAGGCTGGTGGAGCGGGGTGTCCGATTCGTGCAGTTGATTCATGGCGGGGCTTTCGGCTCGCCCCGCATCAACTGGGACGCCCATGAGGACATCATCGTCAACCACCGCGAGCAAGCCGGGCTTGTCGACCAGCCCGCGGCCGCCCTCCTGGCCGACCTCAGGGCGCGCGGAATGATGGACGACACCCTGGTCCTTTGGACCACGGAGTTCGGGCGCACGCCCATCACCGAGGGCATTGGCGCCAAGGGACGCGACCACCATCCCCTCGGCTTCACCATGTGGATGGCGGGGGCCGGCCTGAAGCCGGGCTTGCACCATGGCCGCACCGACGATCTGGGCTTCGCTCCGGTCGAGGGGAAGGCGACTCTTTATGATTTCCACGCCACGGTCCTTCACCTCATGGGTCTCGACCACGAGAAAGTGACCTTCTACAGCAACGGCGCCCGCCGCCGGCTCACCGATGTGCATGGGGAGTTGATCGAGGACATCCTGGCCTGACCCGGTGGGAGATCAGCCCCGGGCCTCGACGCAGACGAGTCGGCCGGCGCCGCGAAGGTAGAGCAGTCCCCGGGCCATCATAGGCGCGGCCCAGCACGGGTAGCGCAGGAGCGGCCTTCCCAGCGGATCCGCGAGGCGGTGGCGCGATTTCTCGGTGTATTTATCCCGGCTGGCGGCCACCAGCAGCACCTCGCCCCTTTCCGCCTGCACCACGAGGGTGTCGCCCGCGCGCAAAATGGAGCAGCGGCCGAGGTCCGGCTCGCTCCAGAGCACCTTGCCGTCCCGCCAGCGCACGCACCTCAGTTCGGCGTTGCCCTCATGCCGGCCCGAGGAGCAGAAGACGACATCATCCATCCGCACGGGCGTGCACCAATGCGCCTGGAGGCTCTTGCCGAACCTCTTGTCGCGGTCGCTCCAGACGATTTCCGCGGCCCGGGCGTCGGCTTTCACGAGGGCCGCGCCCGGCCCGTAGGTTTCCGAGATGAGCACATGGCCATCATCGAGGGGAATCGGATTCGCGGCGTTGACGCTTTCGAGGATGCCGGCCCGCCAAGGGGCCAAAAGCCGCGCCTTGCCATCGGCCAGGTCGAAGGACCAGAGGCCGGCTCGGGCGAACAGCAGGCAGGTCGGCCGTCCGGCCAGCGTCGCGAGCACGGGGCTCGCGTAGCTGGCGAGGTCGTCACCCGACTTCCATGCCGTGGCGCCGGTGAGCTTGTCGAAGGCGACGAGCGCCGTGCCCGCGGGCTTCAGGTTGCCGAAGTCGGCCGGATCGGAATCGCGGGTGCTGCCTCCCACCTGGGCCAGGATCCACCGGTCATGGATCACCGGCGTGCTGCCGACGCCGAAGAAGTTCTGGACCACGCCGAACTCGGCGGCAGTGTCCCGCTTCCACAAGACCTTGCCTGTGGAGGCGTCAAGCGCGTGGAGCATTCCCTCGGGGCCATAGGCGTACACGCGCGCGCCGTCCACCACGGGGCTGGTTCGCGGACCGCCGTCATAGCCGTACCTGTCCTCGTAGGCCGTCAGGTAGCTGAACTCCCAGATCGGCTTGCCGGTTTCGGCGTGAACGCAGCGCACGCGGGCCTTGTCGCCGGCGCGGTCGAACGCGAAGAGCCGCCCGCGCGCCACCGACGGCATGGCGTAGCCCTCGCCCATTTCCAGCGAAAAGACCACCTTGGGCCCCGCCTGCGGCCATGGCCCCGGCGGCGGCGCGGTGGAGACGCTGTCGCCCCGCGGGCCGAGCAGGGTGGGCCAGTCCTCGCCGGGCCGGGTGGAAATGTCCTGGGGGAGCTCATCGGCCCTCGCGGCCAAGGCCGCGGCAGCGCCCAGGGCCGCGAGGCATTGGCGACGATCCAGATCCTTCATGATTGGATCCCTCACTTGCCTTGCATTTCCTCGACGGGCGAGCCCTGCTCGATCTGGCCCAGCGCCGCCACCGCCCTCATGAGCAGCGCCAGCGTCGGGCCGTCCGGCTCCGCCGCGTTGGCCAGCAGGTTCTGCAGGCCCTTGACAGCCTCGAGGTGCCTGCCCTCCTCGTAGTGCTTCAGCGACAGTTCGTAGCGCTTGATGAAATCGCCCAGTTCCGCTCCGCCGCTTGATTCGGGCACCTCGTACAGGTCCACGGCCTCGGGAATCCCCTTGAGCATGACCTTGCGCACCCGGCGGACGGGAACCTTCTCATCCAGAAGCGCGCGCGTTGACGCCGTCACCAGCATGCTCACGCCGAAGTGCTTGGTGGCGCCCTCCACCCGGCTCGCCACATTGACCGTGTTGCCCAGCGGGCCGTACTGGAACTTGAACGAGCTTCCCGTGTTCCCGCAGGAGGCGGGGCCGCTGCTGATTCCCACGCCCACCTTGAGGCCCCCGGTCCTGCCGCTCCAGGTCTGGTTGGTTTCCCCGAGGCAGTTGATCATGGCCTGTCCGGCGCGCACGGCGCGCATGGCGTGGTCGGGTTGCTCCTGCGGGGCGTTCCACATCGCGAGGATGCCGTCGCCCATGTAGGAGACGATCACTCCCTTCTGGTCGCGGACGCATTGGCTCAGCTTTTCCATCACCTCGCCGACAAGCTTGCAGGTTTCCGACGGGCCGAGCGCCTGCGAGAAACGGGAGAACCCGCGGATATCGGCGAAAAGCACGGAAATTTCCCGTTCCCGGCCGGTCAGGAGCGCCGGGTTGTTCTCGAGTTCCAGCGCCAGTTCCGATCCGAAGAACGCCTCGAAGTTCGCCGCTGTCTCCAGCCGAGCCATGCCGACGGCCACGGTGGACGCCAGCAGGCGCACCATCTGGGCCTCGAGGTTTCCGATCGTGATCTGGCCCAGCTTGCTGCGAGAGGCCTTGTCGCGGATGCCGTAGACCGCGCCTTTAACCTCTCCCTTGTGGTCCAGGATGGGGCTGGCCACCACGGCCTTCACCGCGGCGAGGCTTTCCGATGAGCCGAGGTTCGCCCCGTCGCTGAAGTAGGTCTTGCGGTCCTCCTCCACCTTCGCCAGCACCGAGGTGGAAAACTCGCGCCCCGGGCCGTCGTGATCGCCCTCGGGGTGGCGCGCCTCCACCATCCAGCGGTTCTTCCGCTTCAGCAGCACCAAGCCCCGGTCGAGCCCGATCAGGTTGACCAAGGCTTTGGAGGTTTGCTGGAAGAACGCCTTGCTGCTGGCGGCGCTGCGCTGGAGGTCGACCACCGTGTTGAGCCACCCGGCGAGCCGCTCGGCCGCCTGGTCGGTCGAGCCCTCGACATCCTCCAGGCGCAGGCTGGCGTCGGATCCCGCCAACGACGCCATCGGAATCGAGGCCAGGGGATCATCCACGAGGTGGACCTGCACATGGGTCTCGCCAATCATGAAGACCAGCGGCAGCGAAGGCCCCATGGGGATGTCGCGTTCGGAATTGGGCGGGATGATGGTCCCGTTCTCGAGGCGGGCGGGATTGCGGGCGCTCACATTCCTGAACTTCAGGATGTTGCCCCAACCGGCGCTCAGTTCCACATGCTTGCCCGAGACGAACGGGTCGTTCCATTCAATGCGGCAGGGATCGCTCGACCGGGGGCCGCCCACGACGACCCTGCCAAGGGTCAATGTGCCGGCCGGGTGGTCGACCACCATTTCGGACCCGTCCTTGGGACGGACGACCACATGCAGCATCCGGGCGCCTCCATGCCGGCGGAAACCAATTATGGATTGTGTTTCACGCTAGCACGGCGCGGCCATGGTGGCAATTAGGCCGGGAAGGTTATCGGCGGGGTTCGAGGCGCCTCACCGCCGCGGCGGCAGCCTCGCGAACATCGGTGTCGGGGTCGGCCGAAAGGGTCCGCAACCGCGGCAACGCGGCCTTGGTCGCCTCGCCTCCCAGGGCCGAGATGGCCCGCACGGCGGCCCAGCGCACGAAGGCGTCGGAATCGCCCAGCGCCTCGGCAAGCGCCGGGCCGGCGGGACCGGCGTCGGAACCCATCGACTCGAGCACATCGATCGTCGCCCGGCGAACCCGGGCATCGGGATCGCGGGTCGCCTCGACAAGCGTCTGCAGGATCGTCTTGAGCCCTTCCCGCAGCGGATCCTGGCCGGAACTTCCCGACATGGCGTTCCAGGAGAGCCGGGCCCGGGCCGCCTCGTCGAAGAACTTTTGGGCCTGGACCCTCACCGCGGCATCGGGGTCGCGCAGGGCCACGCCCGCGGCGGGCATCAGGTCGCGCACGGCCGAGAGCAGGGCTAGCTGGTCGGCGCGAACGGGGGAATGCAGCGCGTAAGCCGCCGGGTCCGTTCCCGCGGGCGCGATGATCGGCTCGGCAAGCGAGGCATTGAGCGCCACCGCCACCAGGTGCGACGAGTTCATCGCCATCTGGCGAACCTTCGGCTGGCTGTCGGCGCACAGCATCCGGATCACCGGACCGGCGGCCACGGCGAACGGGCCCGCCGCCTCGTAGGCGGCCTTCGACTTCTCTCCCGCCCGCGTTTTCAGCCTCACCTGGGATTCAATCGCCTCGGCGGCGAGGAACCGTGTTTCGGCGGGTTGCTGCGGGGCCGCCAGTTCCTTGAGCACGCCCAGAACCGTTTCCTGTTTCGTGGGAATCCGCCCGATCACCCGAAGGCCGCTCAGGCGGGCCTCGGGTTCCCCCTGCCTCACCTGCCTTTCCAGTTCGGGCAGCAGTTCCGCGCACGCCTCAAGGATCGAAATACCCGTGTTCTGGCCCCTCGTCACCTCATCGAGCCGTTCCAGGAGCTGGGCGGCCGACCTGCTGTCGGCGGATTTCAGGGTTTGCCGATAGCCTTCCACAAGCCGGTTCATCAGTTCGGCCCGGAGGCGGTGTTCCACTCCCTGGGCCTTCGCGTCCCCGCCCGTCACGGTTCGCCATTCGGCCAGTTGCAGCGCCTCCCGCACCTCCTTGAGCGAAACCAGTTCCATGGCGCGGCGGCGCAACCGGGCCTCCCATTCCGCCGGATCGGCCGGGTTGGCCCTCAGTTCCAGGCGGAACGCCTCCACGGCATCCGGTGGAGCGCCATGGGCCTGCCGGGAGGGCCCTGAAATGAAGGCGATTCCCAAAGCGGCGCCGCTGGTCAACCACGACTTGATCCTGCGCATGGACGCACTCCCGGCACGGACACGGTTCTTCAGTGCGGCGCAGATAGCGGAAAACTTGAGTTAAAATCAAGGGTTGGCTTAAGTCAGCGCCAGAGGCCGGGTTGCGGCGCCAGAACGGCCTTGAGCTCGAGGTTTTCACCGTCGCGGAGAACGGTAACGGTGACTTCCTCGCCCACCTTGCGGCGCGCCAGTTGGTTTTGCAGGTCGCGCAGGGAGGTGAGGGAGTCGCCCTCGATTTTCATGAGAATGTCGCCCAGGCGGGTGCGGCCGAACCGGTCGGCGGAAAGTCCCCGCAGGCCGGCCTTGTGCGCCGCGCCCCCCGGCACCACCTCGCTGATGACCAGCCCTTCCAGTCCCAGCGACCTGGCCGTGGACTCGGGCAGCAGGGAGATTCCCAGCGCCGGCCGTTCGATTTTCCCATCCGAGATGAGTTGCGGCACGATCCGGTTCACATCATCCACAGGAATGGCGAACCCGATGCCCGCCGAGGCGCCCGAGGGGCTGAAGATCATCGTGTTGACCCCGATGAGCCTGCCGGCGGAGTCGAGCAGGGGGCCGCCCGAGTTGCCTGGGTTGATCGCCGCGTCGGTCTGGATGGCGTTGCGGATGCGCTGACCCTGCTCGCCATCGATCTCCCTCCCCAACGCCGAGATGATTCCTGTAGTGAGCGTTTGGTCAAGCCCGAACGGATTGCCGATGGCGAACACCTTCTGGCCCACCTTGAGGTCGTGCGAACTGCCGATGGGCAAGGGCTCGAGCTTGCCCGAACCGGCGTCGATGCGCAGCACCGCCAGGTCGGCCTCGGGAAACACGCCCACCACCCGGGCCCGGAACGCCGAGCGGTCGTGCAGCGTGACTTCGGCGGCGTCGGCCTGCTGGATCACATGGAAATTCGTCACCACGTGCCCCGAGGCATCCCAAAGGAATCCCGATCCGGTGCCGCTTTTCACCTCCCGGCCTCCCAAAAATCCGCGGGAGTTGCGCTCCACGAGCGTGGTGATGTGAACCACCCCCTTGCGGGCCGTCTCGTAGAGCGCGATGGTCGACTGCTCGTCGCCGGCCAGTTCGCCTCGGGGCGCCACCAGCCTTGGCTCGCCCATGGGCGCCGTCGGGCCCGGCAGAAGCCGGTCGCGCAGCGACAGCAGGGCCACCCCGGCGAGGATGCCCAGCGCGAACACCGTCCAGGGCATGCCGCGTCGCCGGGAATGGTCCCCGCCCGATGATGGATTCCAGGTTCCGCCGGACATGCCCCGATTCCTCCCTTAGCGCGCCGTGAACGCCAGCGATCCGTCCGTTCCGGCGTCCACCGTCACCGCCTGCCCGTCGCGGATGGTTCCCTCGAGGATCTTCCTCGCCAGGGCCGTTTCCAGCTCGCGCTGGATCACCCGCTTGAGCGGGCGGGCGCCGTAAGCCGGATCATACCCTTCCTGGACGAGGTGGTCGCGCGCCGCGGGCTTGAGATCGAGGGTGATCTGCCGCTCCTCGAGGCGCTTGCGGAGCCTGCCAAGCTGGATCTCCACGATCCGCCCCAAGTGACGCTCGTCGAGCGCGTGGAACACGATGGTGTCGTCGATGCGGTTGAGGAACTCCGGCCTGAAGTGCTTGCGCAGCTCGTCGAGCACCGTGTCCTTCATCCGCTCGTACACCTCGCCCACGAACGATCCCTTGTACTGCAAAATCTTCTGGCTGCCGATGTTGCTCGTCAGGATCACCAGGGTGTTCTTGAAATCGACCACCCGGCCCTGGCCGTCCGTCAGGCGGCCGTCATCGAGAACCTGAAGGAGCACATTGAAGACATCGTTGTGGGCCTTCTCGATCTCGTCGAACAGGAGCACCGCGTAGGGTCGGCGGCGCACCGCCTCGGTGAGCTGGCCCCCCTCCTCGTGGCCCACATATCCGGGGGGCGCCCCGATGAGCCGCGCCACCGTGTGCTTCTCCTGGTATTCCGACATGTCGATGCGGATGAGGGCCCGCTCGTCGTCGAAAAGGCATTCGGCGAGCGCCCGCGCCAGCTCGGTTTTGCCCACCCCCGTCGGCCCCAAGAAAATGAACGAGCCCACCGGCCGCTGCGGATCCTTCAGCCCCGACCGCGCCCTCAGCACCGCCTCGGCCACCGCCGTCACCGCCTCGTCCTGCCCGATCACGCGCCTGTGAAGTTCATCGCCCAGGTGCAGCAGCTTCTGCTTTTCCCCCTCCAAAAGCCGGGTGACCGGCACGCCGGTCCACCGGCTCACCACCGCGGCGATGTCCTCCTCGTCGACCTCCTCCTTGATGAGCCGGCTGCCGCCCTGCGTGCCCGAGAGGTCTTTCTCGGCGTCGGCGAGCGCCCGGTCGAGTTCGTTCAGCTTGCCGTACTTCAGCTCCGCCGCGCGGTTGAGGTCGTACTCGCGCTCGGCGCGCTCGATCGCCGTTTTCGTCGTGTCGATCTGCTCGCGCAGGTCGCGCAGTTTCTGCACCCGGCCCTTCTCCGCCTGCCACTGGGCCTGCAGCGTGTCGGACTGTTCCTTCAGCTCGGCCAATTCCTTTTCCAGCTTGGCCAGCCTCTCCTTGCTGGCGTTGTCCTTCTCCTTTTTCAGCGCCACCTGCTCGATTTCCAGTTGCCGGCGCCGGCGCAGGCATTCGTCCAGCGCCGCGGGCATCGAGTCGATTTCGGTGCGCAGCTTCGCGGCTGATTCATCCACAAGGTCGATCGCCTTGTCCGGCAAAAACCGGTCCGCGATGTAGCGGTTGGAAAGCACCGCCGCGGCGACCATGGCCGAGTCCTTGATCCGCACGCCGTGGTGCTGCTCGTAACGCTCGCGCAGGCCCCGCAGGATGGAAATCGTGTCCTCCACCGAAGGCTGGTCCACCACCACCGGCTGGAATCGCCGTTCCAGGGCCGGATCCTTCTCGATGTGCTTGCGGTATTCATCCAGCGTGGTGGCGCCGATGCAATGAAGCTCGCCGCGCGCCAGCATCGGCTTGAGCAGGTTGCCGGCGTCCATGGCGCCCTCGGCCTTGCCCGCGCCCACCACCGTGTGAAGCTCGTCGATGAACAGGATCACCACGCCCTGGCTGTCGGCCACCTCCTTGAGCACCGCCTTGAGCCGCTCCTCGAACTCGCCGCGGTACTTGGCCCCGGCGATGAGCGCGCCCATGTCGAGCGAGACGATGCGCTTGTCCTTGAGCCCCTCGGGGATGTCGCCGCGCACGATGCGCATGGCGAGGCCCTCGGCGATGGCGGTCTTGCCCACGCCCGGTTCGCCGATGAGCACCGGATTGTTCTTGGTGCGCCTGGAAAGCACCTGCACCACCCGGCGGATCTCCTCGTCGCGGCCGATCACCGGGTCGAGCTTGCCCTGCTCGGCCATCTTGGTGAGGTCGCGGCCGTACTTTTCAAGGGCCTCATAGGTGGCCTCGGGGTTTTGCGAGGTCACCCGCTGGCTGCCGCGCACCTCCTGAAGCGCCTGCATGAGGCGTTCCCGGCTCAGCCCGAATTCCTTGAGCGCCTTGCCCGCGGCGCCGCCGTCGGCCAGCAGGGCCAGCAGCAGGTGTTCCACGGAAACATAGTCGTCCTTGAAGTTGCCGGCCTCGTCTTCCGCCTTCAGGCAGGTGTCGCCCAGCCTCCGGGTCAGGCCGGGCATGCCGGCGCCGCTGCCGGAGACCTTGGGAAGGTTCTCCACCAGGGACAAGGCCTTGCGCTTGAGGCCATCCAGCGCCACGCCGGTTTTCTTGATGATGGAAACGGCCAGGCCGGGATCCTGGTCGAGAAGCACGGCCAGCAGGTGCTCGGGTTCCACCTGCCCGTTGCCAAGCCTTTGGGCCAGCTTTTGCGCCCCGACCACCGCCTCTTGCGCCTTCTCGGTGTATTTCGAAAGGTCCATGAATTCACCCCCACAGCGTCATGATTCCAATCCTATGAAGGCACCATAGGCATATGGCGTGCCAAGGCTTGGATCTTGACATTTCAGCGGAAAAGAGGGGACATGAAAGCGAATGGCTGCCATTTTGGCTGCCATCAGATTGGCCAAAATCCGTGGCTCATTGTGGCTGCCAAATTGGCGCCAAATGTTGACAAATGCATGGGAAAGGGTTCTTGTCGGGCCATTTGCAGTTGGTCGATCGACAAGCTAAAGATTTATTGCATCTGCTTGTATTCAA
>JAGWVO010000072.1 GCA_018970845.1 Planctomycetota bacterium | reverse complement strand
TCCCAAACGGCATTCTGGACGCCAAGGTCGGTGGAACCGATCAGCCACATGCCTTTGCCGTGGGTGCGGATCAGGTATTCTTCCCGTCGCGTGATTTCGCCCGGCTTGAATTCAAGGCCGTGGTTCACCCGGGGAAAATCGTCGCTCCGGCCGACCGCGATTCCGCTTGTTCCGTCACCGCCAACCACTTGAAATGGCGCGCCGGTGATTTTTCGCAAATATTCGGCCAACTTGGCCGCCGACGCCTTGGTCTCCGGGGTTGCCTTTTCGCCCACGGCGACGGGATGGATCGCGGTTTTGCTTTCAGCCAAGGTCACCTTGACGGGTTCGGCAAGGATGGCAGGCGACGACATGAGCAACAAGACGAGGCACGGGCACCGCATGATGGCCACCTTTGGTCAATTGAATGTCGGATCGATGCCAACATTCAACCATCGCATGGCCATCATGACAAACGGGAGGGCGCAGAGGCTTGAATCAACGGCCCGTGCCCTCGTCTTGATTCAATATATACAAGATCATCGAGATCTATAATGCGACCCGCCGTTTTCATTTGGAATCAGTCATTCGCCGTGATCGGCAAGGCTGGCTTGAAGGGGTTGGCCCGATCGGGTTCTCAGGTCGCGGCGATAGCCGCGTGCCAAAGGGTTGTGCTGCCCGTGTCCTCAATCGTCTCGCAGGGCGTCCCGGTCGGGCCTGAATCCGGCCCACAGGATGGCCAGCAGGGCGAACGCCAGTCCCGCGCCGATGGCGAACACCCCGGGCAGTTCGCCGTCAAGCCCGCCGGGTGGCGTTTCGGCCCTGAGCGCCCCGAAAAGCAAGTGGCCGCACACCAGTCCGGTTCCCTGGATCGAAAACATCAGCGACTGGGCGCTCGCCTTGAGGTCGCCATGCGCCCTGCTGTTGAGATAGACTTGTCCCACCACGAGGAAACCCGTGATCACCGGCCCGTTGAGCCCCAGCGACAGCAGCACCAGCCAGACCTTGCCCCCCATCGAGAGCATTCCGAGGATCAGGCACCAGGTGGCCAGGCCCAGCAGCATGCTGCCTCGCTGGCCGAGGCGGTTGAGGAACGCGGGAAGCAGCGCCAGGCAGGTGATCTCGCTCACCTGAGCGATCGTCAGCAGGGGGGGGAGCCATACACGGGCGCCCCTAGCTCCCCATTCATCCTCGAGCAAGTCGTTGAGGAGCAGGGGTGTTCCCTGGATGGCGAAAGGCTGGATCAGGCAGAACCCCGCCATGCAAGCGGCGAAAGTGAAAAACGACACCCCGGCCAGGCGCTTGACAGCCTCCGCGGGCGCCAGCCACGAGACCGAGGTGTGCCGGGGCGGCGTGTCGGGCAAGGTGAAGGTGTAAGCCGTCAGCACCAGCGACATGGCCATTCCGGCCATGATGAGGGTGTCGCCGGCGGAACCCTTGCCACCCGTCACCGCCTCGACTCCGAACAGGATCCACGGGGTGGCCATCCACCCGATGGTTCCCCAGAGGCGGGCGAACCCGAACTGCGCTTCAGGATGTTCCAGATGGGTGAAGGTGATGGCTGTGCCGAGCATCATCATGGGAACGGCGAGCAGCCAGAAGAGCTGTGTCGCCAGGAGCATCGACCAGAAGTCGCGGGCGACCAGGAGCCAGGCGAGGTCAAGCGCCGCCAGCACCCCGCAGACGGCGAGGCATTTCTGGGCCGCCAGCCAGCGGTCGGCCAATTGGCCCATGAGCGGCGCGAGGATCGAGGCCACGCCGTGCGTGGCGCTGCACAGCGCGATCTGCCACGGGCTGAATCCGAGGGCGTCGAGCCTCATGCTGTACAGGGGCAGCACCACTCCCGGTACGGAGTATTGCAGGAACATCAGCACCGACAGCCGGGCAAGCAAGTCAGAAGCCCTCCATGGCAGGAACCCGGCATATTATCACCGGGTCGCCGCCGGAACCAACGGGGAAAGGCGCGAGGCAAAGCCGGCTTCACAATCCGTTGGCCCGGGGTGAAAATGGCGAAATGAGGTTCGACGCCGGAGGGAGGGCGCGCATGATCATCCGACGCCGGCCAATCGTCGCCGAGATGCATAGCATGGGCCCGGGTTTTGCGGGATATGACTGGACCGGCGTGCCGGCGCCGGGGGGCCCCGCGGTCCGGCAGGCCAACCCACGGGATCGGGTTCCGGTGGCCTTCCTGTTTCCCGGATCCGTCCCGTGAGCAAGGCCCGCTCCCCATGGGCCGATTTTGCCGTTTACGCCCTGGTGCGCTGCATGGTGGGCGTCATCCAGGCCATGCCGCTGCGAACAGCCATGGCCGTGGGGGAATCGCTGGGCCGTCTGGCTTACAGGCTGGACAAGAGGCACCGGCAGGTCGCCTGCGAGAACCTGGCGCACGCGTTCCCCGAAACCATGGCCGACGCGGTTCCCGGCGGCCGGGCCAGGCGCGAGGCGATGGCCAGGGCCACCTTCATCCATTTCGCCCGCATGGTGGTGGAAATGGTTTGGTTGCCGAGGTTGTGCCGGCTCACGGTGTACCGCGGGCATGTCGACCTGGGAGACCGCCCGGGCGACCTCGTGGGCCTGCTGCTGTCGGGCCGTCCCGTCATCCTGGCCACGGGACACTTCGGCAACTGGGAGATGGCCGGCTACCTGCTCGGGTTGCTGGGATTCCGCAGTTATGCCATCGCCCGAGTGCTTGATAATCCCAGGCTCGAGGAGTTCCTCAAGAAGTTCAGGCAGCGCACGGGGCAGACCATCCTCGCCAAGAAGGGCGACTTCGACCGCATCACGGAGGTGCTTGGCTCCAGGGGCATCCTCGCCACCCTCGCCGACCAGGACGCCGGCGCGCGGGGCCAATTCGTGAACTTCTTCAACCGGCCGGCCAGCACGCACAAGGCCCTGGCGCTCATGGCCCTGGAATATGACGCCCCCGTGGTGGTGTGTGGAGCCGCGCGGGTGGGTGGGCCGTTGCGGTACAGGCTTGAGATCGAGGAGATTTTGGAACCGTCGGCGTTCAAGCACCAGCCCGGGGCGGTGGCCAGCCTGACCCAGGCTTACACCACGGCGCTGGAAAGGCTTGTGCGCCGATATCCGGAGCAATACTTCTGGCTGCACCGCCGCTGGAAGCATGAACCGCCCAAGCGGTCCAAAACCAAGGCCTTGGGCCCGGACACCGGCATGGCAAGCGCCGGGACGGTGTAAAATGGGTGTTGATCGCAACCGACGGAGGATCCCATGACCGCTGTCGCCACCAGACACAGGTTCACCACGGCCGATTTCCAGCGCATGGGAACGGCGGGCATTTTTCCCCCTGATGCCAGGATCGAACTGGTCAACGGCGAGATTGTCGACATGAGCCCGATAGGACCCCGGCATTCGTTCATCACCAAAACGATTCTGGGATTCTGGCTAAGGCGATTGCCAGACGGATGGCACATGGGAATTCAAGATCCGGTGGCGCTCGATGGCCATTGCGAACCTCAGCCTGACATCACCATTATCCGGGGAGTGCCGGCGGATTACGCCGGGGGACACCCTGGTCCGGGTGATATTGGCTTGGTCGTCGAGGTGGCCGAGACTTCGCTCGAGTTCGACACGGGCGAAAAACGCCAGATGTACGCGGCCAAGGGAATTCCCGAATACTGGGTCGTGGACATACCCAATCGCAGGCTCGAGGTTTCGACGGGGCCGGGCCCGCGGGGCTACGAGTCGACGGTAGTCCTGTCACCGGGCGACACCGCTTCATCGACGCTCGTGGACGGGGCCCGAATCGCCGTTTCCGACCTGTTTCCCGCCGAATAGCTGGCGGAGGGCTCAGGGGCCGCCCGGGTGTCCATGCTTCTTGCCACCGCGGGTTGCCAGGTTCAGGATTTCCACCACCACGGCGAAGCCCATCGCGAAATAGATGTATCCCTTGTCGATGTGGCGGCCTGTTCCCTCCATCACCAGCATCGCCCCGATGAGAATGACGAAACTCAAGGCCAGCATCTGCAGCGTCGGATGCCGTTCAACGACCCTTGAGACGGGGCCGCTGGCCAGGAGCAGCACAAGCACCGTGACGATCATCGCGGCGACGATGATCGGCACGCTTTGCACCATGCCGACGGCCGTGATGACGGAATCGATGGAAAACAGGATGTCGATCACGGCGATCCAGACAATCACGGCCGCGAATGAGGCGGGGGCCCGCGCGGGTTTTCCCCCCTCGGAATCGTGGGCGCCTTCCAACTTGTGGTGGATTTCCCGAACACCCTTGGCCACAAGGAACAAACCGCCAAGGAACAGGATGCACATTTTGCCGGTCACGGGGTGCGGTTCAACTGAAAGCCCCGGAACGGTGGGCACCTCGAACCATGGTGTCTCGAGGGCCATGATCAGTCCGATCAGGCCCAGCAAGGCCAGCCTCGTCACCAGCGCGGCGATCAACCCGATGCGACGGGCCAAGGGCCGCTGGTCGGCCGGCAGGTTGGCCGTCAGGAGCGTCAGGATCACCAGGTTGTCGATGCCGAGGACCACTTCCATGGCCGTCAGCGACACCATGCCAGCGATGGCTTCAACCCATGACATTTCCATTCCTGCCCTCCGCCGGAACACCGCGGACACTTGACTTCTGGCCGGGTCCCGGATGAAATATGACTAGGGAATAGCGCATGGGTCCATAGGGCCCGTCAATTCCAACAACCCGGTCTGGCCGGCGACGGTCTTCCGAGGTGGGTTACCAGCCCGCCTTTTTTCTTTTTTACGGGACGGTTGTTCCGCGGACGGTATCCATGAACAGCGACGAACTGATCAAGGCGGTCAACTTTCTCGAGAGCGACAAGGGCCTCGAGCGCGACTTGATCTTCGCTTCCATCGAAAAGGGCATCCGCCTGGCCATCCTCAGGAAGTACAAGATCGAGGAGGAGGCTGAGGAAGCCAAGCATGTGAAGGTGACCATCGAGCGTGGCAAGGGCACCGTGAAGGCCCAAATGCAGGTGCTCGATGCCGCCGGCAATCCCACCATCCGCGAACTGGAACCCGAGGAGCTCGGACGAATCGCGGCCCAATCGGCCAAGCAGCAGATGATCCAAAGCTTCCGCGAGGCCGAATCGGAGGATGTGTTCGAGCGCTACAAGCCGCGCGTGGGCGACCTCGTCACCGGCCAGATCAAGCGACTCGACCGCCATGTCGCCACGGTGACCCTCGACAATGACCGGAATGTCGAGGCGATCATGCCCCTGACGGAACAGATCCGAGGTGAAACCCACCATGAGAACGAGCGGATCAAGGCGGTGCTGCTTGAGGTGAAGAAAGTCGGCAACCGCGTGAAGATTGTCCTTTCGCGGACCCACCCCGACTTTGTCCGGCGGCTTTTCGAGGAGGAGATTCCCGAGGTCGCCGACCACACGATCGAGATCAGGGCGGTGGCCCGCGAGGCCGGCAACCGCGCCAAGGTCGCCGTCAGCAGCATCGACATGAAGGTGGACCCCGTCGGCGCCTGCGTCGGCATGAAGGGCAGCCGCATCAAGAACATCGTCGAGGAACTCAACGGCGAGCGGATCGACATCGTCCGCTGGAACGACTCCCTGCAGGTGCTCATTCCCAACGCGCTTCAGCCCGCCGCGATTTCCGAGGTGCAGCTGTATCCTCGCCTCGGCCGGGCCATCGTCCTTGTCCAGGAAGACCAGCTTTCCCTGGCCATCGGCAAAAGGGGGCAGAATGTCCGGCTTGCCAGCAAGCTGGTCGGCTGGGATGTGGAAATCATGACTTATGACGAGCTCAACAGGAGCCTCGACAAGTCGCAGCTTCTCTTCCAGCAAATTCCAACCCTGCCCGACTCGCTGATCGAGTCGATCATCACCGAGGGTTGCTTCGACTACGACGACCTCGGCTACGCGATGGATCCCGCCGAGATCGTCGAACTCGCCGGCGACTCGATCACCCTGGACGAGGCCGACACCATCATCGCCTACGCCAAGGAACGCGCCGACGACATCGAGTTCATCATCGAAACGCTCGATGGGCTTTCGGTCAGCGAAAGCGATGTCTACCTGTTCCCCAAGATCCAGAGAGCCGTCGTGCAGGTTCGCGAGAGCCAGCTTGCCGACGCGCTCGCCCTCAAGGAAAGGATTTCCCGCATCACGGGCAGGCTTTCGGGATGGGACGCCTTCATCACGACTCGGGACGGTTACGATCTCGCCCTCCAGAAGGCGCGGCACTGGTTTGCCCAGATTCCCGGCATCGGCGAAACCGTTCCCGTCATGCTGCTGGCCGATGGCTTCCTGACCTACCGGGACATCCGGTCGCTTGACGCCGAGTATCTGGTCACCATGTCCGGCGGCACGATTTCCCAAGACGATGCCGAACAGGCGCTCCGCTATGTCTCCCAGTGGGCTGAGGAGATGGACAACAGCGTTTGGGAACCGGCGCCCGCCGAAACGGCCCCCGAGGCCGCCGAGGAAGTTGAATCCGCCGGTTCGGCCGAATCGTTCGACAGCCTGTTCGGGGGCGACCAAACTGCCGAGCCGCAACCCGGAACAGTTGCCGATGGAAGCGCGGAACCGGCGCCCGGGCAACCGGAAGCCTGAAGACACGGAATTGAAAGCCCGGCTTTCCGGGCTTCTCAAACCGATGGGGTCGATTAGAATCCAATTTGGGAAAATCGGCCGGGACATGCCAAAACAGTTTCTGAGGGGTGGCGCTTGCAGAAGGAAAAGGTCCGTCTATACCTGCTCGCCAAAGAGCTGGAGATCGATTGCAAGGAACTCATCGATCTTTGCAAGGGCCAAGGCTGGGATGTGAAAAACCAGCTCAGTTCCATCGAGCCTGAGCAACGCGACCAATTGGTGCAAATCATCAAGCGCGGCGGTTCCAAGCCCGCCGCGGCGCCCGCTCCGGCCCCGGAGCCACCCCGCCCCAATCCCGTGGCATCGGTTCCGCCGCTTCGCCCACCTGTTTTGGGAAGGCCGCCCAAGTCGGTGGCTCCGCCGCCTCGTCCGCCAGCCCCCGCCAAGCCCGCCGTTGAAACGGCAGCGGTTGAACCCCCCGTGGTTCCGGCCAAGCCGGAGGCACCCGCCGCGTCCGCGCCCCTCGAACAACCTGCCCCCGCCAAACCGACCCAGGAAACGGAAAAGGCGCCGGTTTCCGCCGAACCGCCCGCCCCGAAATCCGAGGAGCCCCAAGCTCCGGTGAATGCCGATCCCGCATCAGTGGCAAAACCTCCGGCTCCGGTTCCCGGGGTGGCGCGGCCCGTTCCCGGCAACCTTCCCAACATCCGTCCTTCTGGTCCGGTGCGGCCGTTGGCCCCCGGTGGACGCATGCCCGAATTGGGTTCCGGTCCCCGCCCCCCGATGGGGCCTGGAGCCCAGCGTGGTCCCGTTGGCCCGGCGCCTGCCGGCGGTTCCCGCATCCGCATGGATGGCGGCGGCCGACCGGTCCCTGGTGGAGCCAGGCCAGTTCCCGGCGGATCCCCCCAAGGCTCAGGACCCTCTCCCGTTGGCCCGCGCGTTCCGGTGCCTTTGAGGCCCGTTCCGCCCCGCCAACCGCTGGGGCCCGGCGGACCCTCGGGAGGAATCCTGAGGCCCCGACCCCCCGAATCCAACCTCAAGGCGGGTGGCCCGTCCACCGCCGGCATCCGCAAGCTCGCCGACATTCCCGCCGACCTCCAGAAAACGGGCGGCCCCATCGGCATTGAGGATGTCACCCGCGCGGTGCAGGCCAAGTCGCTGCGCAATGAAGCCGGCGCCGTGGTCGAGGAGGATGAGGAAGGCGCCAGGAAGCCCGGCGCGCCCGGCCCCCGCCGGGGTGCCGGAGTCGCCGGCCGAGCCGATCGGCATCGCGAGCGCGCTGAAAAGCAGGTCGCCCGCCGGTCCGATGGCACCCCCGACCTTCGGGTCAACCGCATCGCCGACTTCGACGAGGACAATCCGCGCCATCGTCGTCTCGGCCGCAAGCCCAAGCACGCTTCCAAGGTCGCCACGGCGCGCAAGGGCAAGGTTCCCATCGCGTTGCCCATCACCGTGCGGTCTCTCTCCGAGGCGATCGGGATGAAGACGGGCGAGCTTCTCATGAAGCTCATGTCCCAAGGCGTCGCGGGCGTGAACATCAACAGCACCCTCGAGAACGAGATGGCGCAGTTGATCGCCTTGGACGCCGGAATCGAACTTGATGTGAAGGCCGACTCGTCCAGCGAGGAGGAACTTCTCAAGGGCCTGATCGAGGAGACCAGCGAGGAGGACCTAGTTCCCCGCGCGCCGATCGTCACGATCATGGGCCATGTGGACCATGGCAAGACCTCGCTGCTGGACCGCATCCGCAAGAGCAATGTGGTGTCCACCGAGGCGGGTGGCATCACCCAGGTCCTCAGGGCCTGGAGGGTCGAGCACAACGGCAAGCCGGCGACCTTCCTGGACACTCCCGGCCACGAGGCCTTCACCAAGATGCGGGCCCGCGGCGCCAATGTCACCGACATCGCCGTCATCGTGGTCGCCGCGGACGACGGCGTGATGCCCCAGACCGAGGAGGCGATCAGCCACGCCAAGGCCGCGGGCGTCAAGATCATCGTCGCCATCAACAAGGTTGATCTTCCCAACGCCAACATCCGCAAGACCGAACAGATGCTCTACGGCATGGGTCTCATTCCCGACTCCATGGGCGGGGAAGTGCCTTTCGTCCAGACCTCCGCCGCGACGGGCAAGGGGATCGACGAACTTCTCGACACGATCGCCCTGGTGGCCGAGCTCGAGGAGCTCAAGGCCTCGCCGGACAAGCGAGCCACGGGACTGTGCCTCGAGGCGCACATCAGCGAGGGGCAGGGCGTGACGGCCACCTTCCTCGTGCAGGACGGCACGCTGCGCAAGGGCGACATCCTGCTGTGCGGCTCCACCTTCGGTCGGGCCCGCATGATGTATGACGACCTCGGCAAGCCCATCGAGGAAGCCGGTCCGTCGATGCCCGTGCGGCTGATGGGCCTCGAGGAAGTGCCCAACGCCGACGACAATTTCCTCGTGGTTCCCGAACTGCAGGTGGCCCGGGAAATCGCCGAGCAGCGGCGCGTGGCCCAGTCCGAGGCGCTTCAGGTGCGACGGGTGCCAGTGGCGTTCGGAGCCCCCGGATCCACGGAAATCGTGGAACTCAAGGTGATTCTCAAGGCCGACTTCCGCGGTTCGGTCGAGGCCATCCGCAAGGAAATCGAGAAACTCCAGCACGACGAGGTGAAGGTCAGGCTTCTCCACGCGGCCGTGGGCGGAATCACCGAATCGGATGTGCAGTTGGCCCTCACCTCGCCCGACGACACCATCATCGTCGGGTTCAACGCCGTGCCAGACGACAACGCCCTCAGGCTGGCCGACGAGCGCGGCGTCTCGATCCGCGAGTACGACATCATTTACAAGCTCGCCGAGGATCTCAAGGCGGCCCTCGAGGGCAGGCTGAAGCCCCGCGAGGAAATCGTTCACCTGGGGCGCACGGTCGTTCGCGAGGTTTTCAAGATCAGCCGCGTGGGAACCATCGCCGGTTGCTTCGTCACCCAAGGCAACATCGAGCGCTCGGCGCGGGTGCGCGTGATCCGGGGTGGCGTGGTTGTGTACCCCCCCGCCGACCGTTCCGCCTCGCTCGAATCGCTCAAGCGATTCAAGGACGATGTCCGCGAGGTTCGAGAGGGCCTCGAATGCGGCCTCAAGATCGCCGGTTACGACGACATCAAGGTCGATGATGTCATCGAGGCCTTCCGCGTCGAGCAGATCCAGAGAACCCTGTCGTGACGCCGGGTCTGGAGCCTGTCGATGGTCGTCGGGACGCTTCGAGTGCGCCTGCTGCTCCGGGAGTCCCGCAGCCTCAAGGACAAGCGCCAAGTCGTGCGCGGCATCAAGGACCGCATGCGCGACACCTTTGGTGTTTCCGCCGCCGAGGTCGACAGCCTCGAGGACCACAAGGTGGCGGTGCTCGGGTTCGCCGTGGTGAGCAACGAACATGCCCATGCCCGGTCGGTCCTCGAGCAGGTCGGTTCAGCCCTGAAGTCACATCCGGTCGCCGAGTTCCTGGGAATGGAACTCGACTCGCTCACCGTGGATTAAGTTTCCTGCTTCGCGCCCGGGAGGTTCCGTGAAACATCACCGAGTCGCCCGGGTCGCCGAGGTCATCCGCGAGGTGGCCAGCGAAACCATCCTTTTCAAGATCAGCGACCCTCGGGTGCGCAATGTCACGGTCACTCGCGTGGAGGTGTCCGCCGATCTCCAGCACGCCAAGGTTCATGTCTCGGTCATGGGCACGCCGGCCCGGCAGAAAAAAGCCCTCGCTGGCCTGCAAAGCGCCGCGGGATTCGTCCAGGCCCAGCTTGGCGACCGGATGCGGACCCGCTACACCCCCACCCTGCGCTTCCTGCTCGACAACGGCATCAAGCAAAGCGTGGAAATCAGCCGCCTCATCAACGAGGCCCTCGGCAAGGCTCCCGACGCCGCGGACGCGGAACTGTCGGACCAGGACGAGGATGATGACGAGGACGAGGTCGAGGAAGGGGAAGAGGATGAAGCGGGGGATGGGGCCCCCGAGGGGGACTCCAGGTCCCCCGGTCATTAGACTTAAAGCATCGGGGCCGTGGCCGCCCCGCGACCACGGAGGGTGAACACCATGGCAACCGCAGCCTTCAGGCAGAAAATTGTGGGCGCGATACTGGGCCGCAAAAGCTCATTGCCGGTTTCCGAGAATCCCCTGGAACTGACGGTGCTCGAGCAGGTGATCTTCGCCATCTGCCGGGAGGATTCATTGCAGGAGAAGGCCGAGGCCGCCTTCCGAAACCTCCAAACCCGCTTTTTCGACTGGAACGAGGTGCGTGTTTCCTCCCCGTCGGAAATCATGGAGGCGATCTCCGGACTCACCGGAACGCGCGCCCGGGCCGAGAGAATCATCGCCTTCCTTCAGGAGCACTTCGAGGCGACCTACGCGTTCGACCTGGAAGGACTCATCAAGAAGGGAGTCAAGGGAACCGCCAAGCAGTTGGAGAAGGCCGGCGGAGTCACCGACCACACCGTGGCCTGGGTGAACCAGCGTGCCCTCAAGGCCCAGTCGATCCCGGTTGATTCATCAATGCTCCGTTGCGCCAAGCGGCTGGAGTTGGTTGATTCCGAGGTCGGCAAGATACCCGAGGGGCGTCAGGTGCTTGAGGGGATCGTCGCCAAGACCAAGGTGACGGACTTCACCGATTGCCTTTCGCGCATCGCCGTGGAGTTTTGCCACGAGCGCAATCCGGCATGCCAGTCGTGCCCCCTCTCGGGCGAATGTCCCTCGGCCAAGGCGCCCAAGGGCGCGGCGGCGCCCTCCGGCCGCGGCCGCAAGCCGAAGTGATTCAATAGGCGGGTTGGTCGATCCACCCGCCTCCCAGGACCCTGTCGCCTTCATACAGCACCACCGCCTGTCCGGGCGCAACCCCGGGCTGCGGATTGTCGAACCGGACTTCCACTCCGCCGTGAGCCTTGCGGGCCGTCGCCGGCACGGGCGCGTGGCGGTAGCGGATCTGCGCGGCGCAGGCGAGTTCACCCGACGGCTCATCGATGAGCCAGTTGAAACCGGAGGCGAGCAGGCCGGTTGCCGCCAATTCATCCTTGTCGCCGACCACCACCTCGCCCGTTTCCGGGACCATTTCCAGCACGAAGCGAGGCTTGCCACCCCCCAGCCCGAGTCCCTTGCGCTGCCCGATGGTGAATCGCTCGAGGCCGTCATGCCGGCCCACGACCTCGCCATCGGTCGTGACGATGTTTCCCGCAACCGACTGGCCGGGCCTCAGTTTCCTCACGAGCCCCACATGGTCCTGGTCGGGCACGAAGCAGATCTCGACGCTGTCAGGCTTGTCGAAGACTGGCAGGCCGATTCTCCTGGCGGTTTCCCTCACCTCATCCTTGGGCATGCCACCCAGGGGAAAGAGCACCCGTTCCAAGGCCTCCCGGCCGAGGCCGTGCAGCACATACGACTGGTCCTTGCCGGCATCGAGCCCGCGCCTGAGCCAGGGGCGGCCGTCGGGGCCCGGTTCGACCCGGGCGTAATGGCCTGTCACGACATGCCTGGCACCGATGCCGTCGGCGAAGGTGAACAACTCGCCAAACTTGAGCTTGTTGTTGCAGACAACGCAAGGATTGGGAGTCCTGCCCCTGAGATATTCATCGGCGAAGTAGTCGATGATTCCGCGGAAGTCGGCCTCGAAGTCGATGGCATAAAAAGGGATGTCCAGCATGTCCGCGACACGGCGGGCATCGGCGGCATCCTCGGCGGAGCAGCATCCCTTCTTCCGATCGGCGCCTCCCTGGGGCTTGGACACCCCGGTGCGCATGAACAGGCCCACCGGCTCGAGGCCCTTTTCGCGGGCCATCCATGCCGCGACCGAACTATCCACCCCGCCGCTCATGGCGACGAGAACGCGCTGGCCCATGAAATGAAAATCCCCCGGTGGCCCGGGGGCATCTTATCAGGAATACGCCGTGATCCGGCCGGTCAATTGCCGCCGGGAGGAGGAACGGCGCCGGG
>JAGWVO010000609.1 GCA_018970845.1 Planctomycetota bacterium | reverse complement strand
GCTGGCGGTTGTCTCGCCGAGCAGGGCCAGCCGCCTTTCCATCATGAAAGGGCCCATGCCGCCGTTTGGAAGGCGTTGGGTGTCGTTCCATCGGGTCGGTCCCAAACCCCTGCATGGAAGCATGGCCAGCGTGGTTCCATCCGGCAGGTTGAAATTGTCGGGGGCCTTGCCCCGTTCCACGATTTCAAAAAGATTGGATGAGTCCCAATCTGTCTGGTCGAGTAGCCGAAGGTCGCAGCGGTCGGATGACTTCGGTCCCGAAACGACCAGCGCGGGAAGCCAAAGTCCGGGTTCTGTCGCGAAGTCATACCGTTCGAAACTCATGCCATTCCTATGAACACGGGCCACAAGCCGGGGAGGGTCGATCGGTTCCCTGAACGGCCAGGCGCCGAAGGTGGTTCTCCTGAGGGATTCGATCATTTCCGGGCCTGTTTCGGCGAGCCAAGCCCGCGCCTCGGCAGCGTTGGTGGGAGAAGGGTGCCGACGCGCGGGGACGAACCATTCGTGCGCCGTTGTGTTGCGCTCCTCCGCCGGAATCTCTGCAAGCGCTTTCAAATCGGCGGGATTCACCTTGGGGAATGGCTTAGGCAAGGCTGGGGTGTTGTCGTTCTTGAGCCAGCGCTTGAACCATTCAAAAGCCCCTTTCTGCAGTTCGGGAGTGTCGGTATGGCCACCCGCCGTTTCCATCAGCGCCAGCTTTTCACCAGCGCCCAGAAGCTTGAAAACATTCCTGGCGGATTCCGCGGGCCTGCGGTATCCGCCCACGGGAAAAATCGGATCCGCGTCACTGTTTCCCAAGAGCATGGCCCGGGGGGCGCACATGGCGATCACATGTGAGTAATCGATTCGACCCACATTATGGTGGTACATGCAATCGCAGTGACCCGGCACGCAACCCCTGAGGTAACGGTCCTGTTCGCCCGCAAGCACATGCGCCCTGAGGTCTCCAAGGCCGGCCACGGGAACCGCCGCCTTGACCCGTTCGTCCGTTGACGCCAGCCACCAGGAGGTCGCGCCGCCACCGGACCTTCCTGTGACTCCCAGCCTTTCTGCGTCGACTTCTGGCCTTGACTGAAGATAGTCAAGGGCGCGCATCGCATTCCACAGTTCAACACCCGCCGGCGTGTAACCTCGGGACTGCCACCACCACATTCCCCTCCCATGGGTGCCATGGTGAAGTCCTTCGATTTCGCCCAACTGAAGGGTGTCGATCACGAGGCAGGCGAATCCGTTTTCCGCGAACCAGCGGCCGTGGTGCTGGTAGCGGGCCTTGGAACCGCAAACGATGCGCCTTTCACCGGTCGGCGATTTCTCGACGATGATTTCGGTCGCGTGACCGCACACATAAAGAATCGCGGGGAAAGGTCCGTTTCCGTTCGCGGGAAGCCACAAATTGCCAGTGACGAACAGTCCGGGTGCCGACTGGAAGACGAGGTTTTCGACCTTGGCATCACCAATTCGGGCTGATTTCGTGGTTGTCGCCTTGAGAGGCGCGCGCGCCGGAAGCGGTTGAAGCCCCAGGCTTTCCAGAAGGCGTTGTCGCCATTGG
The DNA here is from genome assembly GCA_018970845.1 of Planctomycetota bacterium. Taxonomy (GTDB): domain Bacteria; phylum Planctomycetota; class Planctomycetia; order Gemmatales; family Gemmataceae; genus REEB421. The sequence continues at coordinate 429 of JAGWVO010000609.1, read as the reverse complement.
GGAATGAGCTGTCTGGCCTGCTCCGCGGTGCCAACCATTGCTGGTGAGCTTTCCTCGATGGCTTTCACGCCCCGGGCCAGGATGGCGTCACGAAACGCGTCCCCTGGCAGGGGCGTGAATCCCGGTTGTTGCGCCATGGCTGCAAACGCAACCAGAATTGATAGGGGCGACATCATGGCCTCCTTGTGGCAGGATAAAATCCATTCCGCGCTATCAGGCAGGGCTCATAGTCCTGCGGCAGGACCAGCAGGAGTCTCCCATGCCTCCCAAAGCTTTCATAGAGCCGGCAACATTGGCTGAAATCGCATCTCCGGCCCTCATTTTTTTTAATGAGCGAATCGAAGCGAACATGGCGGCCATGCTTGCGCTGGTGGGTGGAGATCCTTCCCGCTTGAGGCCCGGCAAACGCTCCAGCGCTACGGGATTGGA
>JAGWVO010000608.1 GCA_018970845.1 Planctomycetota bacterium | reverse complement strand
AGGAACTGGTTTTACGGGGCCGTGAGGGCTACGGCTTCATGCGTCGGATGCCATGCCGCCCGAAGGGAAGGCCTCAGGGAAGGCGACTTGCTGGCGTTGGTTAAGGTCGACTTGAGGGTGCCGCCGGAGTCGCTGGAATCCAAGGTGCATTTCAACAGGGCCATTCTCATCAGTTCAGCCCTGATGACGGCGTTGCTCACGATGGCCGGCACCTACCTCATCATCCGCTATGTCATCGTCAAGCCCGTCAAGCACCTCAAGGATGTCAGCGACGCCATCACCGAGGGGCGCCTGAATGTTAGGAGCGAGATCCATTCGGGAGATGAATTTGAGGCGCTAAGCCTTGCCTTCAACACGATGCTAAGGAACCTGACAAACACGAGGGAAAACCTTGAATTCAGCAACGGGGAACTGGACGCCAAGGTCGAGGAATTGGCCCGGGCCAACCTCGCCCTGTACGAGTCGAACAAGCTCAAGGATGACTTTCTCGCGACGATGAGTCATGAACTCAGGACGCCGCTCCACAATATACTTGGATTTTCAGATGTGCTCGCCACTTCCGAAGGAATCACCGAGAAACACATCAGGTGGGTGAACAACATCCGGGCCAGCGGCCTAAGCTTGCTCGAGCAGGTTCGGGACATTCTTGAAATGGCCAAGATCGAATCAGGAAAAATGGACATTGTTCCGGTGGAGTTCGCGTTGCAGGAAGTGTGTGAATCGGCGCTTTCGATGTTCAGGCCGATGGCGGAAAAGCGAAATATCGACCTTCGCGGGGTGTGGTCGGACGACATGCCCAAATTGCGCCAGGATCTGCTCAAATTCAAAAGGATCCTCGAAAACCTGCTAAGCAATGCCATCAAGTTCACGCCGGCCGGTGGCGTGGTCGTGCTTCACGCGGAAATCATTGAGGACCAGCTTGAGGTCACGGTCGAAGACACGGGAATCGGGGTTGCCAAGGCGGAACAGGAATTGATCTTCGAGAAATTCAGGCAAGCCGGCAATCCGCTGACCCGGGAGGCATCGGGCACCGGCCTTGGGCTTTCGATTGTGCGTGAGTTGTGCATTTTGTTGGGTGGTGACATTTTCCTGGAAAGTGAACTTGGCAAGGGGAGCAGGTTCACCGTGGTGCTGCCGGTGAAGTTGACTCCTTCCGTCGCGAAAGGCGCCGAATCACCGAGTGACCGCTCCGGCATGATCCACCGGCCGCGGTACAACCCGACGGGCTTGAGGCCTGCCTAATCCAGGTAAAGGAACGCGTTGGAGTTCATCAAGGCAAGCGCAAGATCGTTCAACTTGGAATCTTCCATGGAGGATTCCAAGGCCAGCCGCAATTCCTCGGCGGAGGGATTCCTGCCCAAAATTGCCAAGAACAAGGATGATACCGCCTCGACCGGTCGACTTGCGGACATGGTTGCCTTCTTTGCCGCCGCTTCGGCCCGTTTTCTGCTCCAGGGACTGTTCCAGAGTGCCAGTGTTTGGGGTGCATGGGTGCTGTCGGGGCGCTTGCCGCACGGGTTGAGCAAATCGGGCTGGTCAAAGGATTCCAGAAGCGGCACCTTCACATTCCTTTTGGCCAGCAGGTAGATTGAGCGCCTGTTTTCATCCTCCTTGCGCGAAGGAGTGATCCATAAGCCGTCCGGTTCACCCTCGGTGAAAATGAGATCTAGGACTTCCGGATCCAGGGAAACCCTGATTCCAGGGCCTCCCATTCGGGAGTCGAGTTCCCCCGCAGCCGCCAAGGCGGAGTCGCGGATTTCCTCCGCGGACAACCTCCTGCGCCGGGTTTCCATGCCTGGAAAAGTCCTTGCCCGATAGGCAGCGGATGTGGCCAAGAGCCTGTGAATTGATTTCAAGGACCATTTTTGCCTGACGAGTTCAGTGGCCAGAAAATCCAAAACCGCTTGGTTGGTGGGTTTGGAGCGGGCTCCAAAGTCATCTTCCGGTTGGACCAACCCCTTTCCGAAATACTGTCTCCAGATGCGGTTGACCGCGACCCGG
>JAGWVO010000607.1 GCA_018970845.1 Planctomycetota bacterium | reverse complement strand
TGACTGGAACCTGAGCTTCATTATTGTATTTTCATAAGTGGCAGAAAAGACAAATAGTAAGCAAAAAAGCCGGTTATAATATTGTGTGACCGTCGCCCTCCCCCTTCCAGCCTCCTCTCTCCTCCCCTCCCAAGACGATCTGCGGCCCTTCGTCCCCACCGTCCTCGGCAACCTCGAATATCGTCGGTTTCGCTCGCAACTGGAATCGATCGATCACCTCCTGCGCCATCTCGGCGTCGAAAGGCGCTTTGTCGAAACCGCCCTCGCTCAGGAACTGGCCAAACGGGAAGCCGAAGCAAAGGAAACGGGCAAACCTCGTATCCTCTGCCCCGGCGATCAGATTCTGTTCCAGAAAAATGCCGCCGTCGCCTTGCGCTGCTCCCTCCTGCGCACCCTCACCGGAGAAAGTTACCGGGGCCTGGCCCAAACCCTGGCCGAAAGCGAATTGCGCCAATGGTTCTGTCTGCTGGGGGAAGTCGGTGGCGCTCGTATCCCCAGTAAGAGCACCCTGCAAAACTATGGCGAATTGGTCGACGCCTCCGGACTACGCGATGTCGTCATGCACTTGGTCCAGCAGGCCACCGAACCCTCCCGGCAACCCGAATGGAACGAGCCAGTCGTCGTAGAAACCGTGTTCCTGGATTCGACCGCCATCGAGTTGGATATTCACTACCCCGTCGATTGGGTACTGCTCCGCGATGGCGTGCGCACCCTGGTCAAAGCGATCCTCCTGATTCGCCGCGCCGGATTGAAAGTGCGTATGGAAGAACCCAAGACATTCTTGAGTCGAATCAATCAGTTGTGCATGCAGATGACGGCGGCGGGCAAACGATCCGGCGATAAGAAGGCGCGCAAAAAGATCTTCCGCCGGATGAAAGCTCTCGTGCGGGTGGTGATGGCGCATGCGGCGCGGCACCGCGACAAGCTGGCCACCGAGTGGGAGCAGACCAAGTGGAGCCAGAAGGCGGCCCACGCGGTGTTGGTCCGCATCGAAACGATTTTGGCGGCGCTGCCGGTGGCCATCCGGCAGGCCCACGAGCGGATCATCGGGGAGCGATTAGTCAAGAACGAGGAGAAGTTATTGAGCTTGTACCAGCCACACGCCAGCGTGATCGTGCGGGGCAAGGCCGGGGCGGAGGTTGAGTTTGGCCGGCAGTTGTTCCTCGCTGAGGCCAGTTGTGGGCTGGTAATTGATTGGGATTTGCGGACCGAGAAGGTCGAGAGCGACGTGTTCCTGATGGGGGAGTGTTTGGCTCGGCTGGACCAGTGGAAATTGCCCGTGAAAGCGGTGGTGGCGGATCGGGGATTTGACAGCAAGGGGGGACAGCGGAAACTGGCGGAGCGGCAGCTGGAGAATGGGATTGCGCCGAAGGATCCGGGCCGGTTTGCGGAAAGCTGGAAGTCGGAGAAGTTTCGCCGGTGGCACCATCGACGGGCGCAGACCGAAGCGCGGATTGGGATCTTCAAGAACGAGTTTTTGGGTGGGCCGCTGTTGAGTAAAGGCGTTGCGGGGCAGGATCGGCAGGTCGGTTGGGCGGCGTTGACCCATAACCTGTGGCTGTTGGCGGACTTACGGAGACAAAGCGGGTCCCCGCCGAAGGCCAACTGAAGGGGTTTCCGCCAGAAAGGGCAGGTGGCAAAGAAGGGGGCTGAGCCGAAGTGTGCCCTGAAGGCCTACCAAGAAGAGCAGTATCGGTCAGCTGGCCAGGACGGCAAAGCACCACCGTTTCGTGGAGGCATGGAACGGGTCAAGTTTTTCGGAAACTTGCTTATTTTGGACAGACTCTACGATAGTGGCCAATTCCGCCAGGATGGTCCGCCCCAGCCCCTTGGCCTTGGCGGCCAAGCGCCGGCGCTGACCGTCGGTGAACCGCAGTCGTCGTCCGCCGAGTTGTTCTCGCAGAATGCGATTCTCCTCGCGCAAATAGTCAATGACGAGCAGTTGATGCTGGTTCATCCAGCCGGCGACGGCGATCAGTAAAAACCGGAATGGGTCCAGGGCTCTCAGCATCC
>JAGWVO010000606.1 GCA_018970845.1 Planctomycetota bacterium | reverse complement strand
GTCCTAAGTGGTTTCCCTGAAAAACGCTGGATCGTCCGACTTTCCTAGGAAAGTAGGACGATTCTCAGATTGGCTCTTCTTGGTGGGCCGAGATTTTTTCGCAGAAAGACGGAATAAGTTGGCACGGAATTCTTGAAGAAGGGGTTGAAAATCAGCACTCTGCAGGTTCGATGATTTCCCGTTATTCGCGCCCGGCCATGGCCGGAATCTGGACGGAGGAAGGCAAACTCCGCCGCTGGCTGGAGATCGAAGTCCTTGCCTGTGAGGGAATGGCCCGCAAGAAGATCATCCCGGGCAAGGATGCCCGCACGATCCGTAAGCGCGCGAAGTTCAACCTTCGCCAGGTCCAGAAAAACGAAGCCCGCACCCGCCACGATGTCTTGGCCTTCCTTGAGGAAGTGGCCTCACACGTCGGTCCAGCCGGCCGCTGGATCCATCAAGGCCTGACCTCCTCGGATATTCTCGACACCACGTTGGCCTGGCAGCTGCGGGATGCCGCCGATCTCCTCATCGAGGGGGTTCGCAAGGTGAAGGTCGCCGCCGCCAAACGTGCGCGCGAACACCGAGGGTTGATGGTGATCGGCCGGACCCACGGGATTCACGCCGAACCCACCAGTCACGGCATCCGCATGGCCCTTTTGCATGACGAGTTCCGGCGGGCGGAGGAAAGATTGAAGGCTGCCCGGGCGGAAGTCGCCGTGGGGAAAATTTCCGGTGCCGTGGGAACCTATGCGCACTTAGATCCGGCCATCGAGGCCTATGTCTGCGGAAAACTGGGACTCAAGCCCGGTGCGGCCACCCAGGTTGTCCCACGTGATCGGCATGCCGCTTTTGCGCTCGCCCTGTCGCTTGTGGCGGCCAGTGCCGAGCGGTGGGCGACGGAGTTTCGCCACCTGCAAAGGACGGAGGTCGGGGAAGTGGAGGAGAGTTTTGCCAAGGGGCAGAAGGGCAGCAGCGCCATGCCTCACAAGCGCAACCCGATCAATGCCGAGCGAATCTGCGGACTTGCCCGCATCGTTCGCGGCCACGCCCTCGCGGCGTTGGAAAACGTGGCCCTCTGGCATGAGCGGGACATCTCCCACAGCTCGGCCGAACGGGTCCTCTTTCCCGATGCCACCATCCTTTTGGATTTCATCCTGGCGGAGTTGGAATCCCTCGTGGCCGGGCATCAGGTTTTCCCGCAACGAATGTTGGCCAACCTGCGCTCCTCCAAAGGCCTGTGGGCTTCCCAAGGCGCCCTGCTTGCCCTGACCCGGGCGGGACTGGAGCGGCGCAAGGCCTACGAGGCGGTGCAACGACATGCGATGGATGCCTGGCAAAGGGGAGGCGCCGACTTTCCCACCCGGCTTCAGCTGGATGCGGAACTTTCCCGAAAGATCGGATCCAAAGGATTGAAGGAGGCAGTCGACGTACGGCGTCACCTCCGCCACGAGGCGCTGATTTACAAGCGATGCGGGCTTTAGGATGAAGGCGGTCGTCACCGTCACCCTCAAACCATCCATCCTCGATCCGCAGGGAGAGGCGGTGCTGCACGCCATCCAAGGCATGGGGCTCAAGGAGGTGAAGTCGGTTCGGATCGGCAAGCATATTGAGCTGGAGGTGGAGGGAGGGGACGAAAAGAAGCTCAAGGCCAAGCTGGAGGAGATTTCCCGGGAACTGCTCAGCAACCCTGTGATGGAAAACTTTCATCTGGATCTGCGGACCGGCGGATGAGGTTTGCGGTCGTCCAGTTTCCCGGATCCAACTGCGATCAGGACTGTGGGCACGCCCTGCGCGTGCTCGGGCAGGAGGCCCGCTTGGTTTGGCATCAGGAGACCCGGATTGATCCCGATGAGGGGGTGATCCTGCCGGGAGGATTTTCCTACGGTGATTATCTACGTTGCGGGGCGATTGCGCGGTTTTCGCCGATCATGAAGGCCGTGAAAGCGGCCGCGGAGCGGGGTCAGGTGGTCATGGGCATCTGTAACGGTTTCCAGATTCTCTGTGAAGCCGGCCTTCTGCCGGGCGCGCTGAC